>CAILJH010000063.1 GCA_903834475.1 uncultured Prolixibacteraceae bacterium
GTTCAGATCGACGAAATTACATACGGACATGTAGCTTCGGATAAAGTTGTCAATGTGCTGGCCGATTTTGAGAAACATGCCGGAATTTCCGGAGCTAAAAAAGGATTGTTCCGTAATGTGGATGGACAGGAAATTCAGGGTGAAATCCGCATCGGGTTGGGTTCGTGCTGTGTGGCTTCCGGAAGTGAAGATGTGAAAAAGGCCGTGGAAGAAACTATTGCAGATACGGGCATTAAAATCAGCCTGAAAAATGTGGGCTGTGTGGGCATGTGCCATCAGGTTCCGCTGGTCGAAATCATTCCGCACAACGAAAAGCCAACGCTGTATGCCAAGGTAAAACCCGAAGATATTGCCGGTATTATTGCGAATCATTTTAAACCGTTGGGTACTTTCAGTATGCTGAAAAACAGCGTATATAAGTTTTTCGAAAGTGTGCAGACCGATACCGTTTGGGATGGCGTGAAACAATATTCGATTGATGCCCGCGAAAAGCAGGTTTCTGATTTTCTGGACCGGCAGATTCCAATTGCGACGCAGTATCGTGGAATTATCAACCCGCTTGATATTGAAGAATACAAGCGCCATGAGGGATTTGCAGCCTTGAAAACTTGTCTGACGGAATTGACTTCCGAAGAAATTATACAAACCATCAACGACAGCGGACTGCGTGGAAGAGGAGGAGCTGGTTTCCCAACCGGCCTGAAATGGAGTCTGGTAGCTGAAAATCAGTCGGATATTAAATATTTGATTGTCAATGGTGACGAAGGCGATCCCGGTGCTTTTATGGACCGGATGCTGCTCGAATCTTATCCATACCGCGTGATTGAAGGCGCTGTTATTGCTGCCAAAGCCGTGGGTGCGACTCAGGGATTTTTTTACATCCGTGCCGAATATCCGCTGGCGGTAAAACGAATCCGGCAGGCACTAATTTACTGCCGTGAAAATAATTTTCTCGGTGAGAATATTTTAGAAAGTGGATTTTCATTCGATTTGACCATTTACGAAGGTGCCGGAGCTTTTGTATGTGGCGAAGAAACTGCGATGATGCAGTCTATCGAAGGGCAACGTGGATTTCCGCGTATTCGCCCGCCTTTTCCTGCCGTGAGTGGTTTGTGGAAAGAACCAACGTTAATCAACAATACCGAGACTTTCGCCCAGGTTTCTTACATCATTCGTGAGGGATCGGACAAATTTGCCGAAATCGGACGCGGAACCAGCCGGGGAACCAAAGTCTTTGCTTTGGCCGGAAAAGTGAACCGTGGCGGATTGATTGAGGTTCCGATGGGAATTACTGTCAGACAGATTGTAGAAGAAATTGGTGGTGGCGTTCAGAATGGAAAGAAATTTAAGGCGGTGCAGATTGGTGGACCTTCCGGAGGTTGCGTTCCTGCTGAATTGTATGACACGCCGATCGACTACGAATCGCTCTTTGAAGTGGGGGCGATGATGGGTTCCGGTGGACTGGTTGTTTTGGACGAAGACGATTGCATGGTCGATATTGCCCATTTTTTCCTGTCGTTTACCCAGAATGAATCCTGCGGAAAATGTACTTTTTGTCGCATCGGAACCAAGCGAATGCTTGATATCCTGACCAGAATTACAACAGGAAAAGGTACCGAAAAAGATTTGGACGAACTGGAATACCTGGCAGGCTGGACAAAAAAAGGAAGTTTATGCGGTTTGGGAAAATCGGCTCCGAATCCGATTTTGTCAACTTTAAGATATTTCAGAGAGGAATACATTGCACACATCAACGGCAAATGCCCTTCGGGAAAATGCCAGAGCCTGATTAAATACCAGATTAACGATTTGTGTATCGGTTGTACAAAATGTGCCCAGAAATGCCCAACCGATGCTATTTTATTTAGGCCGCACGAAAAGCACGAAGTCATCACCGACCTCTGCATTAAGTGCGACGCCTGCAAGCAGGTTTGTCCGGTTGATGCAGTGGAGGTGGTGTGATGTTAGATTGCAGAGACGCTCGGCCGTGCGTCTCTACGTCAATTACATTGGATAAAGGATATTGAAATTCTTTTGTGGCTCTGAAGGAGCCGAATATGAATAGCCACGGGTTTTAACCCGTGAAAAATGAAAAAGAGAACACAAGGCGCATCTGCGAATCACAATTGGAAGATAATAATGTATGCGCCGCAAATAATAAAGTTGAAATTAGCATTATCCCTGACAGGGTTTTAAACCCTGTCAGGGGTTCAAGAAGACAAACGCAAATGATAAAATTAACTATAGATAACCGCACCATCGAAGTTCAACCCGGCACTTCGGTCTGGCAGGCTGCTCAATCCATAAACATCGAGATTCCGACCATGTGCTTTTTGGAGGGAACGGAACATTTCACCTCGTGTATGATTTGCCTGGTGAAAGATGCTAAAAACGGACGTTTCTTTGCTTCCTGCTCCACACCGGTTTTTGAAGGACAAGACATTATTACCAACGATGAGGAGACCATCGAGTCGCGGAAAGCTGCGCTGGAACTGCTTTTAAGCGAACATGTGGGCGATTGTGAAGCGCCTTGCCAGCTGGTTTGTCCGGCACACATGAATATTCCATTGATGAACCGTCTGATTGCCAAAGGTGATTTCGCAAAAGCGATTGAAGTCGTCAAACGTGATATTGCTTTGCCGGCCATACTGGGTCGCATTTGTCCGGCTCCGTGTGAAGCCGGTTGCCGCCGGAAACAGGTGGACGAAGCGGTGTCGATTTGTTTGTTGAAACGGTTCGTGGGTGATGAAGATTTAAAAAGTGATAAACCTTATCAGCCGAATCTGGCCAAACTTTCAGGCAAAAAAGTAGCTGTTATCGGTGCCGGTCCGGCCGGATTGGCGGCTGCTTATTATTTGCAGATCAAAGGTCATCAGGCAGTGATTTTTGAAAAGAATAGTGAGGCTGGTGGAGAATTGCTTCAGATTGATCAGGAGATATTACCTGCTGAAGTTGTTGTCCAGGAAGTGACTCAAATCTTGGCAACCGGTGTTCAAATCCGGCTCAATGAAACGATTAATGACAGCCGTTTTGCAGAATTGCAAAACGAATTTGATGCAGTTGTTGTTTCCAGCGGAACTTTTCCGGAAGGAAGTTCGGTATTCGGACTGAAATCCACCAAGGCTGGGATCATTGCTGATAAATCTACCTACCAGACCTCAATCCCTAAAGTTTTTGCCATCGGGAATTCACTTCGGTTTTCAAAAATGGCTGTGCGCTCAGTCGGACAGGGAAAAGAGGTGGCAACGGTTATCGATAATTATTTCAAAACTTCAGAAATTTCAGGATATCCGGAACGATTTAATTCCAAATTTGGACGACTGGCTGAAGCTGAATTTATTCACTATAAAAAAGATTCAGATACTTCTCCACGTCAAAAGGCTGATCAGTATGGATTTACCAGAGAAGCTGCCATTCGGGAAGCCAAACGCTGTATGCACTGCGATTGCCGTAATCCGGATTCGTGCGTGCTGCGCGAATTGTCTGATCGTTATCATGCGGTTCAGAAACGTTTTCAAAGCGAAGAGCGGTTTAACGTGGAGAAATTCATTCACCGCGAAGGAATTGTTTACGAACCTGCCAAGTGCATCAAATGCGGCATCTGCGTTCGCCTGACCCGTCAACATCAGGAGGAATTTGGCTTTACATTTATTGGCCGTGGCTTTGACGTAAAAGTAGGCGTTCCGTTCAACGAAAGCATTCAGAAAGGACTGGAGAAAACTGCTGAGATTGTTGCCAAGGCATGCCCGACAGGAGCTTTGGCTATGTTTGGCATGGAGGAACAATTATAAATACAGGATAATTTTACTTTTCTTTATGCTTTAATATTGGCATTTCAATTCAATTAAAAAATCTACTATGAAATCACGTTTTTTAAGTGTTGTTGGTATTCTGTTGTTGTCGTTTTCTACTGAAGCAAAAATAAAGGTGCTCATTGTTGACGGACAGAATAATCACGAGGTATGGCCCAAATCGACCATCATGATGAAGCAATATCTGGAAGAAACAGGATTGTTTTCTGTGGATATCAAACGCACAAAATATACGTGGAAGGGAGAACGTGAAAAAGCTTACCTTCCGTTGGCAGGTGTTGGTGAAACGCAGGATTTGCAGGATCCAAAACCGGATCCTGATTTCATTCTTTCTTTCAAAAAATACGATGTGGTTGTTTCCAATTTTGGCTGGATGGCAGCTGATTGGCCTGAAGCTACACAAAAGGCTCTTGAGAAATTTATGAAAAAGGGTGGTGGTTTTGTTTCAGTGCATGCTGCAGACAACTCATTTCCAGCCTGGCTCGAGTATAACAAGATGATTGGATTGGGCGGATGGGGAGACCGAAATGAAAAAAATGGTCCGTATGTGTATTATTCCAACGAAGGCCAATTAGTCCGCGATAATTCACCTGGAGGTGCTGGAGCACATGGTCCGCAGCATTTAATACCGGTGACAATTCGGGTAGCCGATCATCCGATTACCAAAGGCATGCCCAAAGTCTGGATGACTACCAAGGATGAATGCTATGCAAAATTGCGTGGACCGGGTGAGAACATGATCATTCTGGCCACAGGAAAAGATATGTCGGTAAAGGCACCAACCGATCGGCACGAACCAATTCTGATGGTTTTGACCTATGGAAAAGGTCGTATTTTTCATACCACCCTGGGGCACGATGACTATTCCTGTGAAGGAGTGGGATTTATCACAACTTTTCTACGTGGAGTAGAATGGGCTGCAACCGGTAAAGTTACACAGGCTGTTCCGGCTGACTTTCCAACTGCGGAAGAGTCAACCAGTAGAAAATTTGTACTGAAAAAATAGGTTGATTTTCTGATATGTAGAGTGTTCGCCGTTTAAAAAAAAGAAATTCTCATCCAATGGATTTGAAAAAAATATTCTTGCCAGTAATTCTGATTCTGCTTTTTTCAGGATTTCTTTCTGCTCAATCCTGGACAATTTTCCGTGGAAATCAGCAGCTTACAGGAGCAACTTCGGCCAATCTTCCGGAGAAACCAAAATTGTTGTCTTCGTTTCAGACTGGAGATGATATTAAAGCTTCGCCGGTGGTTTCGGGCCAAACCATTTTTTGCGGCTCGACCGACGGAACGATGTATGCCATTGGTTTTGACGGTAAACTGAAATGGAAATTTGTGTCGGGCAATTCGATTGAAGCTCCTGCTTTGACTATGAACGGATCGGTTCTGTTCGGACAGCTGGATGGCTTGTTTTACAGGCTGGACGAAAAAACAGGCAAGGAAATTTGGAAATATAAAACCGATAACCAGATTATGGGTTCGGCAAACTGGCTGAAAGTGGGTAAACAAATCCGCCTCTTTGTTGGCAGTTATGATTATAATCTACATTGTTTCGGATTTGAAAAAGGCGATAGTCTCTGGCGTTACGAATCAGATAATTACATCAACGGTGCACCGGCACTTTACGGCAAAAATGCAGTATTTGGCGGATGTGATGGTTTCGTGCATCTGGTGAACATCGAAACGGGAAAGGTGTTTAAGAAAATCAAGATGGAAACCTATATAGCTTCGTCGCCGGTCATCGAAGGTAAAAATGCTTATGTGGGCGATTACGAAGGAAAGTTTTTCAGTATTGATCTGGAAGCCGGTAAAATAGCGTGGACCTATCATGAAAAAGATAAAAACTTGCCATTCATTGCGTCTCCGGCGCTGAGCGGAAATTTCATTGTCATCGGTAATCAGGATAAGTTCATTTACTGTTTCGATAAAAGCACCGGCAAGGTTGTCTGGAAAGTAAAAACAAGCAATCGGGTCGAATCATCGTCAGTTATTGCCTCCGGAAAAGTGATTACCGGAACCATGGATGGAATGTTGTATATTCATGACCTGAAGACCGGAGTAGAGCTTTGGAAATACGAGTTGGGTAGTCCGATAGTCGGAAGTCCCGCAGTCGTTTCAGGAAAGATTGTGGTTGGTGCAGGTGATGGGCGGATTTATATTTTTGGATAACGGCCTCCTCTAAACCTAAAGCCCCTCCCAAACCCTCCCCGAAGGGGAGTGCTTAAAGAATGCAATTTTGAAAAGTGTCACATTTAAATAATTCAATAGCATGGAACAGAGCATTTTTACTCTCCATATTTGGGGGAGTTGGAGGGGGCTGTTATGAAAATCGCACACATTATTCCGGGTTCGGGCGGTAGTTTTTACTGCGGAAACTGCATGCGCGACAGCAAGTACATCCGTGCGCTCAAAGAATTGGAGCATCAGGTTATTAAAGTTCCACTGTACCTGCCTATTTTCGATGATGCCCATGATTTGGACGAGATACCGGTTTTTTATGGAGCAGTAAATCTTTACCTCAAACAGCAATTCCCCATTTTCCGGCATATGCCAGCGTTTATAGAACATGCGCTTGATTCGAAAAGTGTGTTGGAAATGGCTGCCCGAAAGGCTGGTTCAACCCGTGCCAAAGGACTGGAAGGAATGACCATTTCGATGTTGCTTGGCGAAGATGGTGGTCAAAAAGAGGAATTGGAACGGCTGGTTGATTGGCTGGCTGATGAGGCAAAACCTGATGTTGTGCATTTGTCGAATGCTTTGCTGCTCGGACTTGCGCACCGGATTAAACAGCGGATGGATGTTCCGGTAATCTGCTCCCTTCAGGACGAAGATGTGTGGGTGGATGCCATGGATGACCATTTCCGCAAGGATGTCTGGGATTTGATGAGCGAACGTGGTAAAGATGTGGATGTTTTTATTCCTGTCAGCGATTATTTTTCAGATGAAATTCATCAGCGAATGGTCATTCCTGAAACAAAGATGCAGACCGTTCATTTGGGAGTCGATGCCTATGATTACTTTCCGAAATTAATTACTAAAAAGGAACCTGTCATTGGCTACCTCTCGCGGATGTGTGAGGAAAATGGCCTGGCAGTTTTGGTCGATGCCTTTATTTTACTCCGGAAAAGTTCGGAATATTCAACTGTGAGACTCAAAATTACCGGTGGAAAAACAGACGATGATTTGAATTTCATCAGGGAACAAAAGCGAAAAATATCGAAAGCCGGATTGGAAAACGATGTGTTTTGGGTCGATGAATTTGAAGGCGAAGAGCGTCAGAAATTTTTTGATTCAGTTCGTCTGATATCGGTACCGGTTCTGATTGGTGAAGCTTTCGGATTGTATATGCTTGAAGCGATGGCTTCCGGAATTCCGATGGTTCAGCCGGCTTTGGGCGCTTTCCCCGAAGTGATCGGAATCAGTGGTGGCGGAGTTGTTTATGGCGATAATAAACCGGAATTGCTGGCACAGGCTCTCGGTGAACTCATTTTTGATGATGCCCGACTTTTGGAATTAAGTGCCGCTGGACAGGCCGGTGTGAAAGCGCATTTCGATATTCATGCACAAGCCCAAAAAATGGTGGCGGTGTACGAAGGTGCATTAAAACAATGATTTATTCAACGCTAAGACGCAAAGTCGCAAGGAAAAATTAATCTTTGCGTCTTTCTGCCTTAGCGTTTAAAAGATATACTATGCTGCTAAAACTTGAAAAAGTAACCAAATCCTATTCCAAAGATCGTACGATTCTCGATCAGCTTGATCTGGAAATCAATGCCGGAGAGCGGATTGCGATTGTCGGGCCATCGGGCTCGGGCAAAACCACCTTACTGAATCTGATCGGAACTTTGGATCGACCCGATTCGGGCAAAATGTACTTCGAAAATCAGGATTTATCGGTATTTTCTGATCAGCAACTGGCTGCATTCCGGAATGAGAAAATCGGATTTGTGTTCCAGCTGCACCATTTATTGCCACAACTCACTTTGCTTGAAAATATACTTTTACCAACGTTGACCAATAAAAATCTCCAGGGGAAAGAAACTTTGGAGCGAGCTCAGAAATTGATTTCCAGAATGGGATTGTCGGAAGTCGCGCATCAAAAACCATCAGAACTTTCGGGTGGCGAATGTCAGCGGACTGCAGTGGCGCGGGCGCTGATCAACCGTCCGGGATTGATTTTAGCCGACGAACCAACCGGTGCACTTGATCAGAAATCGGCATTCAACTTAACCGATTTGTTGGTTGAACTGAATCAGGAAGAAGGAGTAACGTTGATCGTAGTGACCCACTCAATGGATGTGGCGATAAAAATGGATCGGATTTATACATTGAGTGAAGGAAAACTAACGAAGTCATGAATCCTGAATCTCAAATCTTGAATGACGAATAAAATTGCAATTAACTCAAGACTCAAGATTCTAACCTTCTAATATTCAAATATGGTAAAATACATCTCCATACTTCGCGGAATCAATGTGGGCGGAAACCGAAAAATCCTGATGAAAGATTTGAAAGTTCTCTTTGAAAAACATGGCTTTGTGAATGTGGAAACCTATATTCAAAGCGGGAATGTGATTTTTGAGTCGGATCAAAAATTGTCAAATGCTGATCTGGAGAAAAACATACAGCAGTTGATCGCAACAACCTTTGGATTTGATGTTCCTGTGATTGTTCGAACTGCTGAAGAATGGACAGAAACGGTTGCCAGCAATCCATTCTGGAAGGAAAAGGATGCGGATATCGAAAAACTGCATCTTACTATATTGAAGGAAGAACCTTCATCTGAATTGGTTCAGAAAATACAGGTATTGGATTTTCTTCCTGACCGGTTTGAAATCAAGGGAAGAGATGTTTTTATTTATTGTGAGAATGGTTATGGGCGAACAAAAATTACCAACGATTTCTTTGAAAAGAAACTGAAAATCCCGGCCACTACCCGAAACTGGAAAACTGTACTGAAATTGCACGAAATGCTTAAATAAAATTGAACCACAAAGTACACGAAGTAAAACCACAAAGTGCACTAAGAATTATTTTGTGTTCTTGGTGTTTCCATAGTGTACTTCGTGGTTAAAAACTTAAGACATGTCGCTATACAAACTTATACTGAAATCTGCGTGGTTTTACCGGAAACTGAATCTGACGATTATCCTCGGAATTGCTTTGAGCACGGCCATTCTTGTGGGTGCACTCATTATCGGCGATTCGGTGAAATACAGTCTTCAGCAGATTACAGTTCAAAGGTTGGGTAAAACCTCGCAGGTGATTACGGCTGGCGAACGCTTATTTGGGCAGCCGTTGGCAACTGAATTAGCTGAAAAGACAGGTACTGAAACCGCTGCTCTGCTTCGTGCCAATGGGTTTGGAGTGATTGATGGCGGCGAACTTCGGATCAATCAGTTGGCTGTTTGGGGCGTTGATGCGACGATTGGGAATTTCGCCAATTATCCTGAATTGTTTCAATTGCAAAATAATGAGGTGGCAATTAATGGAAATATGGCTTCACTTTCAGGATTAAAAGTTGGCGACGAATTTTTGCTTCGGGTCAATAAACTGAATACATTTCCAGCCAACACACCTTTTGTTTCCGAGAAGGAACCGACCGTTTCATTTCGGGTAAAAGTTTCCCGAATCCTGAAACCAGATGAACTCGGGAATTTTAATCTAAAAAATATACAATCCGCTCCTCGCAACGTTTTCCTGAACCTGGAATGGCTCAATATGCAAATGGGACTTCAGCAAAAAGCCAATGTGTTGTTGTTGGCTGAAGGTGTTTCGGAAGCAGAACTGGCTCACAATCTGCCAAAATGCTGGAAGCTGGATGACCTGAATCTGACGATCAGGGAAAATACCGAATTAAATTACACCGAGCTGATTTCCGATCGGGTGTTTGTTGAGCCGGCTGTGGAACAATTTTGCCTGAATAAATTGTCCGGTTCTCAGGCTATTTTCAGCTATTTCATCAACCAATTTACCTTGAACGGAAAGCAAACGCCGTATTCGTTTGTTTCATCCGATCCAAAGCTTTCCGGAAATCAAATGGCTGTCAGTGAGTGGCTGGCCGAAGACCTGAAAGCGAAAGTGGGCGATCAGGTGAAAGTTTCGTATTTCGAAGTTGGTCCGCTTAGGAAGCTGGTTTTGAAGGATACTTCGTTTGTTGTCAGCCAGATATATGAAATGAAAGGAGAGAAGGCAGATCCGCAATTGGCGCCTGTGATTCCGGGACTTTCAGATGCCGGAAACTGCCGCGACTGGAAAACCGGTGTACCGGTCGATTTAAAGAAAATCAGGCCACAGGACGAAGCATACTGGAAAGCGCATAAAGGAACTCCGAAAGCATTTGTTTCACTTGAAACAGCTCAAAAACTTTGGGGAAACCGCTTTGGACAATCCACTGCGATTCGTATTGACGGTTTGAAAAAAGCTGAATTTGAAAAGCAACTCCTTGCCGGACTTTTGACTGCTCAACTGGGCTTCGAAATAAAAGATGTAAAAACAGACGGCCTTGCGGCTGCCAGCGGCGGAACCGATTTTGGTGGTTTGTTTATCGGGTTGAGCTTTTTCGTTCTGTTTGCCGCTGTATTGCTGGCTTTCCTGTTGTTTAAACTGTACCTCGGATTCCGCAAAGCGGAAATAGGAACCTTGACCGCATTGGGTTTTTTGTTTCCGGCCATCCGCAAATTGTTTGTCGCCGAAGCTTCGATATTTGTACTGGTCGGTATTTTGCTCGGAATTCCGTTCAGCATCTTTTACAATCGTGTGATTTTACAAGCCATTAATACCATTTGGGTCGATATTGTACGCACCTCGATTGTCAACATTCACATTCGTCCGGTTTCGCTGATCATGGGAAGCCTGATTATTGCCGTAATGTCTATCATTGCAATCTGGTTTATTCTGAATCGTTTCCTCAAAAATGAAGCGATTGCCTTGCAGCGAAAATCAGTTTCCGGAAAAGTTAAGAGCGGAAAACGTTCACTCTGGATTGGATTAGCACTGATTGCCCTATCGATCGTTATCCTGTTTTCAATGGGTTTCCGGAGTGGTGAAATTAATCCCGAAATGTTCTTTATCAGCGGTTTTGGTTTGCTGCCGGGACTGATCTTGATTTTTGACTTCTGGTTGTACAGATTGGCTGTTCATGAAAAGGCCATGGATTTTTCGCTGCGCACGTTTCTATTGAAACGGATTGCCGGTGAGCGCCGACGCAATGTGATGATTGTGAGTTTCCTGTCGATTGGTGTGTTTATGGTGGTTTCTACGGGACTGAACCGCAAAGATTTGACTTCACATGCCGATTTGCCTTCTTCGGGAACGGGCGGATACGATTATTTTGTGGAAACAACCATGCCAGTGCTGTTTGACGCCGGCAGCAAGCAGGGTAGGGAAGACCTGAATATTCCGGCGAATGCGGAATTGGTGCAGTTTCAGTCGCAGCCGGGTGACGATGCCAGTTGCCTGAACCTGAACAAAATTTCACGGCCACGATTGATTGCCTGCAATCCGGCGGCTTTCGATCGGCGCAATGCTTTTACTTTTGCCACCCAAACCGACGAACTGGATGCTCAACATCCATGGTTGACACTGAATAAAACACTGGCTGAAGATGTGATTCCGGCGATTGCAGACCAAACGGTGATTCAGTGGGGACTGATGAAAAGCATTGGTGATACCATTTTATATAAAACCGAGGATGGCAAGAATTTGAAGCTGAAACTGGTGGGCGGACTGGCGAATTCTGTTTTTCAGGGAAATGTGATCATTGCTGATGATCATTTCAACCGGGCATTTCCGTCGGTTAGCGGTTCAACTATTTTCCTTATTGGTGATTTGAAAAACTCAATGAAAGCTGAAGATTTGCAAACCGGAATGCGTAATTACGGCCCTGAAATCGTCCGGACAACCGACCGTTTGCTGTCGTTTTACACCATCGAAAACACCTATCTGAATATCTTCCTCATGCTCGGTGCGCTTGGACTTTTAATCGGCACTCTTGGACTCGGAATTTTAATCTTCCGAATCACCTTTGAGCAGATTCCCGAATATGCGTTGCTGCTTTCGCTTGGTTTCTCCAAATCCATTATTCAGCGGATGGTGATGCGCGAAAAGCTTTTCCTAATGATTGTCTCTGTGCTCATTGGACTAATTCCGGCAGTGCTGAGCGGTTTGCCAACCCTGATGTCGTCGCTCTATAACAGCCTGTGGATTTGGCTTCCAGCTATTTCTGTTCTGGTTATTTTAAGCGGTTCTATCTTTAGTCTGGTGGCAATCCGAATGGCTTTTAAACAGAATTTGGTGCATGCGTTGAGGAATGAATAGGTTCTAAACATGAGTCAGGATTTCACTTGGAGTGAAGCCCTGACTTTATAAAGCTTTATTTTATTCTCAAATCTTCCGGATTTTGTCTGCAATCCCAAACTGTATGGACAATAATCCGATCTTCAGTTATTTCGTAGAACAAGATAAATTCATCGACGATTAATCCGCGAATTGATTCGATGTCAGTTGCTTTGCCTACATTAGGCTGCTTGAAAAGCAATCTTAATTCTTTGATGAATCTTTTGTATAGTTTGGTTGAATATGCTGTGTTTTTATTCCGCTTGGAGTAAAAATCGAGAATTCCGAAAAGTTTAATGTTGGCTTTTTGAGACCAGACTATTTTGATCTTTTCCATTGGTTGAATTTTTCGTCAAGGTCATCTTGCTCAATAAATAGTCCTTGCTCAATATGCTTCTTTGATTCGAAAATCTCTTGGCGTTGCGTATCTGTTAATGTCAATACCTGAGATTGTGTTTTCGAATCCAGAATAGTCTTAATGGCCTGCAAAAAAGACTCATCGTCAATTTCGGCTATTCTGTTTATCAACTGTTTTTTTAATTCAATCGTAGTCATAGGACATTCGTTTTCAGACTTTAAATATACGATATTCTTAAAGTATTCGATTCCTTTTAAACTAAAATACAATTGAAACATGAGTCAGGGATTCACTTGAAGTGAAACCCTGACTCATTTAGTCTTGCCTCCTGTCATTTCTATTCTGCTTATTCTAAACGGTGCCAACTTTAGCTTAGTAGCTATCCGTATGGCATTTAAACAAAATTTAGTGCAGGCTTTCAGGAAGGAATAGGGAAGGAAGATTATATTTCTTATCTTTTGCCAAATTTATTTCAGTACGTAATAAAATTAATCTAAAAATTTAAAAATATGAGCAAGGTAATCAAATTTGGAGAAGACGTTGAAGGATATGAAATCCCGGTTCTGAACGAGCGTGAAATCAGAGCGGCTGCAGGAATATTATTTGTCTGGGCTTTTCTGTCGGTAATGATGGCTGTTATGAAAGGGAGTTTTGTTTCACTAAAGTATTTTATTCTCGCCTTCCTGGTCGATTTTATCCTGCGCGTTTTTATTAATCCGAAGTTTTCGCCAACACTGATCATTGGGCGACTGATTGTCCGGAGGCAAACTCCTGAATATGTAGGTGCCGCTCAAAAGAAATTTGCTTGGGTAATCGGCCTGGTTTTGGTACTGATCATGCTGATTCTTGTCGTCTTTGTGAATTCTTTTAGTCCCATAACCGGTATGATCTGCCTGATTTGCCTGATATTTCTGCTGTTTGAATCGGCTTTTGGAATTTGCCTGGGTTGCCTGTTTTATGGCTGGTTTTACGGAAAGAAAGCCCGGTATTGTCCAGGCGAAGTTTGCGAGATAAAAGACCGGCACGAGATTCAAAAGACTTCCGGGGCACAGTTGCTAATTGTGCTTGGTTTTATTGCTTTTATCGTACTCTGCGTTATTCTTTTTAATGAAGCATTTAGTGTAAAACCCACTGACTTGTTTAAGATTATTGATTCTGTCAGGTCGAAATAATAAGTCCGGATTTTGCATGGTTTCCTTTAAACTTCTGAGATGAGAAGAATTTACCACAATCGATAAAGACTAAATCCGGAAATTAAAACTCATTCATTATCAAAAGATGAAATATCTTAAAAGTCTTTATGCCCAGGTGATTATAGCAATTGTTGCAGGTATTTTCATCGGATCCATTTATCCGGATTTTGCAATTCAGCTCAAGCCATTAGGTGATGGTTTTATCAAACTGGTTAAAATGATGATCGGCCCGATTATCTTCTGTACGATTGTGAATGGGATCGCCGGTATGGAAAATACCAAAAAAGTTGGCAGGGTGGGCATCAAAGCATTGATCTATTTTGAAATCGTTTCAACAATTGCGATGCTGATCGGATTATTGGTAATCAATATTTTAAAGCCAGGCGTTGGAATGAATATTGATCCGGCAACTTTGGATATGAAGTCTGTTGAAACCTATATGACTCAAGGCAAGAGTGTTGGAATTCAGGAATTTATCATGAACATTATTCCTGAAAATATTATTAATGCCTTTTCGAACGGCAACATTCTGCAGATTTTATTCTTTTCAATCCTGATGGGTTTTGCCTTGTCGAAAATTGGAGCTAAAGGAAGGCCATTCCTGTCAGCGATTAAATCGATTGAAGAAGCACTTTTCTCAGTCATACGGATTATCATGCGAGTCGCGCCAATAGGTGCATTGGGAGCTATGAGCTTTACCGTTGGAAAGTATGGATTAGGTTCGTTGGTATCTTTAGCTCAATTAATGGGCTCATTCTACTTGACTTGCATTCTTTTTATTGTCTTTATTCTGGGCGGGATTCTTAAATATTCCGGATTTAACCTTTTCCGCTTACTTAAATTCATACGGGAAGAAATATTGATCGTAATCGGCACCTCCTCATCCGAAGCTGCTTTGCCAAGTCTGATGGAAAAACTCCGTAAGCTGGGTTGTTCCGAACCTGTTGTTGGATTAGTCGTTCCGACAGGCTATTCGTTCAACCTCGATGGCACCTCGATTTATTTGACCATGGCAGCAGTCTTTTTGGCTCAGGCAACCAATACTCCGTTGGAATTTTCACACCAGTTATCATTACTTTTAGTTCTGATGCTTGCTTCAAAAGGTGCAGCAGGTGTAACCGGAAGCGGATTTATCACTTTGGCTGCTGTATTGCCAATTGTCGGCAACATTCCTGTTGCAGCCATTGCGCTGATTTTGGGAATAGACCGCTTTATGAGTGAGGCAAGAGCAATTACCAATATCATTGGAAATACCATTGCAACGGTTGTAGTTGCTAAATCGGAAAATGAAATTGATATGGCAGTGGCTAAAGAAGCAATTGGTTGACTTTTGGTTGGATAAATGTGCTATAAAAAAAGAAAGCCCGTGCTTTCCTAAAAATAAATGCTGATTGCGCCAGTCAGAATGGTAACAAGCAACATGACCAATGTTGTTGCAACAGCCCATTTTAATGTGAAACGCTGATGTGCATCAAAACTCACACCTGCCAGGCCAACCAATAAGTAGGTCGATGCAACCAGTGGACTCAGCATGTGAACCGATTGTCCTAAAAGCGAAGCCCGTCCGATTTCAACAGCAGTAACGCCGAAATGTGAAGCAGTTACGGCAGTTAAAGGAACAATACCATAAAAATAGGCATCATTACTCACGAAATAAGTGAATGGCATGGAAGTCAGGCCGGTAATAATTCCCATGTTGGGTCCCAATGAGTCAGGAATAATATGAATAAAGCTTTGTGCCATGGCATCCAACATCTTTGTACCAGACAGAATACCTGTAAAAATACCCGCTGCAAACACCATCGAACCAACAGATAAGGCACTCCCGGCATGGGCTGCCAATTTTTTCCGCTGTTCGTCCAGATTTGGGAAGTTGATGATCAGGGCAATGGCAAGTCCAACCATAAACGTAATTGCAATGGGGAATAATCCTGAAACCAAAGCAACAATCAGAACAATCGTCAGTAACAGGTTGGTGAAATAGACTTTTTTATTCTCGATTTTTTTACTTTCAGGAACTTCGATATGAATTATTCCCAGTCGTTTTCGCTCTTTTTTGCCAAAATACCAGGCGACAAAAAGAACCCATACGATGGATGCCAGCATACTTGGAATAATTGGGTTAAAAAGTTCGGTTGGATTAAGGTGTAAAGCGCTCAAACAACGTGCATTTGCGCCGGTCCATGGTAGCTTGATCATAATGCCGACACAAAGGGTCAGAATAGCCGTCAGAATCAGCGGATTAATATCAAGGCGTTTATAAACAGGAAGCATCGCTCCGACAATGATCAGGTAAGTTGCTGCTCCGTCGCCATCTAATGCGACAATTAACGAAACTGCACATGTTCCCATGATCACTTTTAATGGATCACCTTTTGCAAACTGCAGAATCTTGATTATCATGGGTTCAAACAGTCCCACTTCGAACATGATCCCAAAATATAAAATTCCGAACATGAGCAGAACGCCTGTTGGAGCAGTATCTTTTAACCCACTTTCCATCATTTTGCCTAATTCGGTTATACCAACTCCGGCAAAAAGTCCAAATAAAATGGGGATCAATGTCAATGCAACCAATGGCGAAAGCCGCTTGGTCATAATCAGTGTGATAAAAGTTGAAATCATTCCCAGGCCAAGAATGGCCAGCATCGTTTCGCTCATAAATCTAAATATCAAGTAAATTAGTCACTTGTTGTTGCGTTTTATTCTTGATTCTGTCAAGTCCCAGTCTCCCTGAACTTGTTTCAGGGTCTCATTCTCAGGGATGCCGAAACAAGTTCGGCATGAGGTTCCGCCAATTGGCGCTTAAAACATCAATAGTTTTATATTCGACTTTAACTTGTCTTATTCCTGCAACTGCCAGATTGTGTCCAGAATCGTTCCGTCAACCCATTTGACCACAGCAACAGGTTCTTTGGTGAAAGCCGGAAGTGCAGGTTTACCGCAGATTTTTTCAGCCAGGTCTTTCAATTCAGTGATGGAAACAATTGGTAATCCTGAATTTTTGGTCAACTCGATTAAATCTTTCCGGAGCGGATTGATTGCAATTCCCCTTTCGGTGACTACCACATCAATCAATTCGCCCGGGCCACAGATCGTTGTTACTTCATCACGTATGACCGGAATGCGGTCGCGAAACAATGGCACGGTCAGGATTACGGTTTTTGAAAAAAGGCAATTCTGCCATCCGCCAATTCCATGTAAAAGAACTCCATCAGAATGGGTGACTACATTTGCGTTGAAATTGGTATCAATTTCGGTTGCACCCAAAATAACCACATCAACCAGACTGGCGAAATTGCCCTTCCCGTGATAGTTGTAGCTTGTGAACGGACTTGTCCACACATGATTCGGATTTTCCCGCATGGATCGGACACCATCCAAATCGAAGGTTTGACCGTCGAGAATGTATTCCACCAAACCTTCTTCCAGCATTGAAACTAAGTATTTATTGCTTCCACCACGGGCAAAGCGTGCTTTGATTCCGCGTTTGATCATGATTTCGCGGAAGTATTCGGCAACAGCCAATGAAATTCCACCTGCTCCGCTTTGAAACGAAAAGCCATCCTTGATAATTCCTGTCACCTCACAGAATCTGGCGGTAAGCTCAGCCAGAAATAGCCGATCGGGACTTTTAGTAATTTCGGTTGTTCCGGAAACAATTTTCTCCGGAATGCCAACCTGATCGACCTGAACCACCAGATCAACATGATTGCCCTGGATTTGCCACGGAATGCATGGAAATGCTACCAAATGATCGGTAACCACGATCACCTGATCTGCATATTCCGAATCAACCAGCGCGAAACCCAGTGAACCGCAGGCCGCAGGCCCGTCAACACCATTGGCATTTCCAAAAAAATCGGCTGTTGGTGCTGCAATGACTGCAATGTCGATATGAACTTCGCCATCCTGAACGGCCTGATACCGGCCGCCATGCGAACGAAGAACTCCCATGCCAGCCATTTTGCCTTCTGAGGTAAAACTCCCCAAAGAGCCATTCATGCTACCTTCGATGTGATGGATGGTGCCATTTTCCAGGTATTTTATCAAACAGGCATTGCACTCGAAAGAAGCTGATGGAAACCATACAAGGTTCTTGATGCCCAATTCTGCAGCAATATCAAATATTTGATTGGAAATTACGTCGCCATTCCTGAAATGATGATGGGTAGAAATCGTCATACCATCTTTCAAGCCGGCTTTCAGGAGTGCTTCTTTGAGAGAACCAACCAGTTTATTTCCGTCGGAAGGGAAATTGCTGCAGGATGAAATTTCCGGTGCATACTTTCTTCCTTCCGGAATATGTTTCCCAACTCCCTGAAATGGAATTTGAGGTTTCCCATTCACTTCGGTTGGAACCATCCGGCCGATGGAATTGATGATTAATTTATCGTATTTTTTCATGGATTTATATTTTTACCACATAGGACAGATAGAAAACTAATTTTCTTTTTTATTTGGTATTGTTTAATTTCAAAATACACATTATCAGCACAATAATTAATTTGTATTTCAACACTATATGTCATATGAGGTTACAGAATCTGCTTATTTTTTGATGTTTTCCGCCCAATTTGCATCCAATTTCCCCATGGAAACTGCCATCTCGATGGTTCGAAGCGCTCTTTTCACTACCGGAGCATCGATCATTTTGTTTCCAAGCGAAACGACTCCAATACCTTTTTCGCTGGCTTCAATAAATGCCTGAACAATTTTACGTGCATTTTCAATCTCTTTCTCATCAGGAGCGAAATTGTCGTGTATAACTTTGATCTGGCGGGGATGTATGCAGCCCATTCCGTCAAATCCGAGAGCTTTTGAGCGAAGGACATTTTCTTTCAGGGCATCCATATCGCTGGTATCGGAGAACACGGAATCGATGGCCTGAATTCCTGCCGCTTTGCAGGCATTGACTAACTGACCACGTGCGAAAAACGATTCAGTCCCTTCTGCCGTTCGCTGTGTGCCAATATCTGCAGTATAATCTTCGAGTCCGATGACCATTGCCACCACATTCTCAGCAGCCTGTGCAATTTCAAGTGCTTTCATAACTCCCATGGCGCTTTCGATAATCGGCATCAGCCAAACCGGATTATTTAAACCGGCCTTTTCCTGAATTGTGGAAATCCGCTGGTTTACCTGTTGAATCTGCCTTGCACTTTCGCACTTGGGAACCAGAATGAGGTTTACATGATGAGGAATGAGATAATCAAGATCATCCAATCCGGTAGGAATCTGGTTGATTCGAACCATGCGTTCGGCTCCCATGAAGTTAATACTTCGTAAAGCATTACGAACGATAAACCGGGCTTCCGGTTTTTTGGACACACCAACGGCATCTTCCAGATCAAGAATAATTCCATTTGGAGCATGAATTCCGGCATTCAGCATCAAAGCTGGTGTATTTCCCGGAAGATAAAGGCGCGAAATCCGGCGCTGGTCGCGCGTGCTGGAAGACAAATTTTCAGGAAGCATTTCCGGAAGAAATTCTTTATCGGTATCAATCAATTGCTTTACAGCGGCTTCAATACGGGCAGTCATCACAAACGGAAGTGCGCCTTTGTCTTCGACTTTCAGGATAGCATTTTCGATCCCGAAGAATTGAAGGACATCCGAGCAAAGCGACAAAATGGTTTGGCCATACAGTGCTTTTACTTTGCTGCTCAGGTCAATCTGTATTCCACCGAACGGGGTCAATTCCAGAGAAACGAAACAATCGGAGCGATCTTTTTCTCCATTGTTTCCTGCAGTAGCTATTCTATTATTCATACTTCTCGCGTTTTTGAATGGATCAATTATTCCTGAACCGGGATTTTTGGTGTAAAGCGGATGTCTTCAAATTTAACCTCACCTTTTTCATTTATTGAAAGCATGACCGACTGGTAAGGTTCAAATTTTAACTGAACCGGAACACTTTTTCCTTTATAGTTCAGGATGATATTCCGGATAATGCTTGATTCCTGAAGCGATTGTCCATAAACCACCGGGTATTTAAGTTTTTCTGTCAGCGGATTGGCAAAAAAGAGGGTTGCAGATTTTCCATCGCTGCGACACCAGAATGCCGGAATATTCTCACCACTTACCAGTGGTGGTTTTTGTGAAAGTTTGTGCAAATCACTGCTGACATTTGGTAAAGTTTTCAGTTTCGTAAGCAGTTTGTCAAAATCAGTGCTTTTCAGGTAACCGCTTTGATTGGGGCTTTGTTTCAGACAAACCGGAAGTCCCTGTTCTGCTATATTTAATAGAGTTTTTAAAGTTGCAATATCCAGACTCTTGGCGTCGACATAAAGCATTCTGAATGACAAATCATGGATCAGCAAAGTTTTATTTTTGAAAACAGCCTTGCTCAAAAAGTCGTTATTAATCCACAAAGGATGATATCCAGCCAGTTCGGAATTGAAATGTTCGTAACGCATTTCATAAGCTCCCCACGACCACGGAAGCTGCAGTTCTTTTGGATATTCGCCGGCGATCCACGAATCCTCGAGCGGCAAATAAACTGCAATGTCAGAATATGTTTTTCCCTGCCTCATTTTTTCAGAAACACGGGTCATGTAATTATTAAATGTTGGCAGTTCTTCGGTGAGACTTCCTTTTTTGCCCACATGAACACTTGCATAAAAATAAATGGTGTCGATCCCGGCGGGATTGTAAGGCATTCCGTGCCAGAAAATCTGGTTTACCCCATTGGCGAAAAGCGCATCACAAACCAGCTTCAGGTCAGCAGTTTGTTCTTTCCGGATATTTTTTGCAGGCCAGCCATACAGGCAGGTAAAGGTTTCAGATGAAACAATATTTTTTCCGGAGAGGGCAGCAGCCGAAGCAACGATTTTCGAAAAATTGGGTTCGTACAACATCGCTTCAGTTTCGGGAACATCGACTGATGCATAGGCAGTAATCAGGTCAGTAGGCGAACCGGAGCATTGAACCCGGCTGATTGCACCCAGCTGATGTGCTTTTTCAGTAAAAGGAATATAAAATTCATCGGTTACCATCTTCGAAACCAATTTCATGTAATCGTAGCGTGGACCGGAGTTTTTAGCTGAATAAATGCTGTCCATAAATGGCCGGATGTCGTATCTAAATTGTTTCTGAAAGATGGAATCAAAACCTTTGGTCCAAAGCCATTTGGTTTCAACTTCCCACGAATCACAAAAAATGGCAGACTTTGATCCTTTCAAAGCTGGTGCGAGGGCATTTCCAATGACTGAAGCGTATCGTTCAAAAGCAGATTTATCCATGTGATTGAGCACATTTCCAGTGTCAGGCATGGTCCATGAGCGGGTCAGGTATTGTTTGAATTTTGGGTCACCCCAGATAAGTGTGCGATCGGCATCATTCACGAAAGTGCCGCCAAACGGCCATAAAGTTCCAAAGGTGAAATCACAGCCCAAACCGATTCGATCGGCATATTTTTTTGCATACTGCACTTCATCCTGCCATTCCTGTCCAAGCCAGGGCAGCCGAACTGCCTTTGGATTGCGGTCTACGGGATAAATAAATGCAATCTCGACACCTCCAAAATTGTTTTTCTTCAGCCAATCGAGCTGATCTTTAATGTCTTCATTTTTAATCACGGAAGCAAACCACCACCAACGGGTGTAAGGTTTACAGCTATGGTAAGAATCAAGGTCATTCTTTGTTGATGAATTGTCAGACAATATGTTACTGGTATCCGGATAACAGGTTTTCAGGGCAAAGCCTGATAGGCAGATGCTTAAAAACGGGATAAACAGGATTGTCTTAAAGTTCATTGGTGAAGTTTAGTAATGTATAATAACAAATGTAGAAATATAATTGGTCATGCCTCCAATACAATCTAAAAAGTATATCTGCAAGTGTTTCAGAAAAAAGAAGTTAACCGACAGATGTCAGTTAACTTCTTTGTGAAAAGTTCAAATGCCTGTAGCTTGTTTATTAGTCAGCATAAGTGTAACTCCAGGTTTCGGTTGAGCCGTCAGTAAGTGATTTTACAATTTTTGTCGGACGGTTCTTTGAATCAAATGTGTAGCCTGAGCCTAAAGTGGATCTTGATTTAGAAATTGGAGTTGATCTCGGATCCCAGTATTCAAAATAATCAACCAGTTTGGTGCTTGGTTTTCCATAAAAACCACCGACCGGTTTCCAGTCAGAATCAATTGCATTGGCCTGATGAATACCATTTACATTATCACCTGAAGTGTAGGTAAACTCTTTGATTTTCTTGGCAGTAGTACCAGCATCATCGTAGGTGGTAATTTTAGTGATATTGCCATTGGTAATGGTCATTTCGTTATGTATAACCTTTGAACCACTCCATGTTTCATAAGTCTTTGAAAGGAAACCATCGGCATTATATTCATATTCATCGCCAGAATCATAATCTTTAGTGACTTGTCCTTTTGCATTGAAATCATATTTTCTCCATGCAGCACCGTCTTTTTTGAGGTTAAGTGCTCCTGAAGTAGAATAATCATAAGTTACCGTTTTATCTACAGAACCTTCCCAATAATCAACAAACTGGGTCACTGCATTTGTTGTGGCATTGAAAGAAAAATCCCATTTTTCTGTACCACCAGCCCAATCAGCATAAAATGAAACTGACTTTAGTTGTGAGCCGGTAGAAAAAGTAATATCCTCGCCATATCCGGTTCCATCAGCACTGGTAGCATAAGCGCGAATGTGGTATGTCGTTCCAGAAGTCAACCCGGTAATAGTGGTTGTAAAAGAGCCAGTTAATGGCCCGTCGGAAGTTTTTTGATCAAGAATAGTTGGATTTGCAGTTTTGCTTAAGCAAATACCACTGACTGTTATTGCCGAACTTCCGGCAGAAGTAATCGTTCCACCCGAAATTGCTGAAGTAGGTGAAATCGAGGAGACTACAGTTGTAGTGATAACGGGTAAAGTTGCACTATCCTTTTTACAGGAGAACGGAATGGCCAACACAGCTGCCAAAGCCAATAAAAGAAATTGTTTTTTCATTTTGTACAGTTTTAGAGTTAATAAAAATATAAGAAATTAGAAATATAATGATCAGTTTCCAGCCACAATAATCATGGCCAGACCTATTGCAAACAGTATAAACATGAGTGTAAGCAAGGTGTTTACGCCTTTGGGAGGGTTTTTAAACTCTTTCCAGATAAACACGCCCCAAAGCGCAGCAATCAAGGTAGCTCCCTGCCCCAGGCCGTAAGAAATGGCAAACCCGGCTTTTCCTGCAGCAATAATGCTGAGCGACATTCCTAAACACCAGATCATTCCGCCTAATATTCCGGTAAGATGTTCCTTCATTCCACCTTTAAAATAGTCAGCAAAGGAAATAGGTGAACCTTCAAATGGTTTTTTCATCAAGATGGTGTTAAACACGAAGTTGCTAATGAGTATTCCAATCGAAAAAATGAAAACTGCAACGTATGGGGTCAACATTCCGGCTTCAGGACTTTCCATGCTTTTTGCCATCGAACCGGCTACGAAGCGGTAAAACATGGCCATCAGAACACCGCCGACAATGGAGATTATGATCCCTTTTGCAGGAACCTTTTTAGCCTGAGCGGCTTTCTTGCCATAAGCCAAAGCATCAATTACGATGGCCAGACCAACCAATGCGACGCCCCCAAATAACCAAACCGGGTTTCCCTGAGGCATCCCAATATAGTTGATAATCACGCCAAGTACCAGTGCGATACCAATACCTACCGGAAAAGCGACAGACATTCCTGCAATTGAAATAGCTGCAACAATGAGGATGTTAGCCAGGTTGAAAATGATACCACCTGCGAGTGCACTAATGATACTGGCTGATTCAGCCTGCTTGAGATTTTCAAAGAAACCCATTCCCTGGCTTCCGCTACTTCCGAAGGTAAATCCAAGAATCAACGAAAACAAGAGGATTCCCAGCACATAATCCCAATAGAAGAGTTCGAAACGCCAGCTTTTAGCGGCAATTTTCTGTGTGTTTGCCCACGATCCCCAGCAAAGCATGGTGATGAAGCAAAGAATAACTGCCAGTGTGTAACTTCCTACAATAAACATAGTTTCAAGTTTTAGTTAATATTAATCAAGAGTTACTGATGAAATTTATTCGATATTAAAATACTGATTTCAGGGAATCCGGTCAATAACCAGTCAAATCCCCCAACACCTTCCTGTACCCGGTATTCATGCCGGATGTCTTTGTCGCGCAGAAGCATATGAGCATAGCCATTGCCTTCATAAAACTTGCCTTTGTCCGGGGCAAGGATATATATTGACGTATGCTCAAGTGCTTTTGATTTCATTTCTGAAATCAGGTTTGAAATGGAGTCTTTTGACAGAAATCCATCGGCAAGAATGCACGAACTAAATTGCTCCTGAGTTGCTGCTGTGGTAAAGGTTTTCAATGCTTCCTCCTGAAATCCGAATAGGGATCGGAAACGATAACCGGGACGAATCCTTAATTTTTGTTCGATTTCCGGAAGTGATGTTTTAGGCTGATCTAAAGCACATTCCGGAAGAAATACCAGCAACATCGGACATATTTCGTTGTTTTCAATTTTCTGGTTTACCAATCCGGCAAGAGAAATCCGTTGGGATTCCGTGAAATTTCCGGCCATGTAAATGACCGGATAGAGGCGGTTGTTTGACTTGTATTCTGCGGGAACAAATGCGTAAACTAGGTCATTTCCGACGGTCATTTTTAATAGCTGTTTTTCGGATAACATACCGAATGTATCTGTCATCTGAAGATCGCCACGATAAGGTTTGCCTTCAAATGCATCGCTGATAAACCGCAGGCTGTTTGGCAAGGCAGATCGCCAGAATGAAAACTCGTGGCCTCCGTTCTGAACCCGGAATTCATGCGGAAAATGTTTGTCACTTAGTAAAATATGAAGCTCTTCGTTGCTTCGGCAAAGTGTTTGTTCGTCGTCGCCATTGGCGATGTAGATTTTAAGCTTGCTCAGTTTTGACAAATCAGGTTGAGCTAAAATATGGAAGGGGTTGTTCAGTTTGTAGTAGTCGGTTATCCGGCCGTTTCCAAGGATTCCAATGCCTCCGAAAATTCGTCCCCATTGTTGGTTCCATTCCGAAGAATCCTCTTTCATATACTGTTCGTCAGTCCGAATCGAAATACTCATTGGTACGCAGGTGCCGATAACTTCCGGATTTTTCAACGGAAGGATCAATGCACCATATCCGCCCATCGAATAACCCATTGTTGCCCGGTGCCTTCCATCAGCAATTGTCCGGTATTGAGCATCAATCAGGGGAATTAATTCCTGAATAAACATATCCTCATACCTGAATTTGCCGGCAAAATCGTTCACGTAATACGTCCGGAAACCTTGTGGCATCACATAAATCATAGGAACAATCGCCTTTTCCAGAACTGCCTTGTCGGAAATCTGACTGATTTGTCCATATTCGAGCCAGGCAGTTTCGTCGTCGCCCAAACCATGAAGCAGGTAAACCACCGGATAGCTGTGCTTTCCGGAGAAATAATCTTCCGGAAGACAAACCGAATATTTCACTTCCTGCCCCAGTATCTTGCTGAAAAAACTCAGGCTTTCCCTGATGCGAAGATCCTGTGCCATCAAGGTATTCAGGAGCATCAGAAAAACGAAATATGTAGTCAGAAGCTTTTTCATGCTAATTAATTCGTAAATTTTTTGAAAGGTTGAACAGCGACTGTTTCAACCCGTTTATTGTTGTTTGAATTGAAGCTGTTCCTTGCCTGACGCGGTATTCCACGCCATTTCCTTTATTTCGCAAATCAGCAAACAGATCGAAATTTCCCTGATAATGATCCGATTTATCGGTAACATCCACATAATAATAAACCTCGGAAACAGCTTTCGTACTGGCATTCAATTTGGCATCGAACAGAAAGCATCCGTTAATGACCGTCTGAAATTCAGGGATTAATTTGCATACATCGGCACCTCCTTGTTCATTTCCCAACAAAACACGGCCTTTTTTATCGGCAACAATCCGGTAATTCGAGCTGATCTGGCTGATGATGCCGGTCAGTACTGCGCTTGTTATTTCGGTTGCACCTTCCGGAATTTCGACAACGAGCGATTGCGGAATATTTCCGGCCTGCATGCTGTTATTCAGGAATGACAATACTTTCGTGGCGTTCCCGCTGCGTGTTGCACTTTCGAAATCGTGCATCCAGAAAATGACCGGATACGAATTGGTGTTCGAACTGTAATCCGCCGGTTTGAATATCCCAAGCTGAATGTCACTTCCCTTCAGCTTTTCAAGAACATATTGGTCGGTTGTGATCAGGTTGCCAATGCTAACCGGTTCCGGATTTTGAGGATAAGATGTCCCTGAAAAACCAGAACTGATGAATTTCAGAGCTTCCGGAAGTGCTCCATGCCAGTAATCCCAGCTATGTCCTCCATTTCTGACGCGGTATTCGTGCGGAATTTTCCGGTCGCACATCAGGTTGTGCAAGCTGCCATTGGTGATGTGAAGTGTTTCTTCATCGTCGCCGCAATCCATTAAAATTTTTAACCCTGCATATTTTGTCAGGTTGCTTTGAGCGAAGAAATGGAATGGACTGTTCAACTTGAAATAGTCGGTCAGCCGCGCTTCGCCTGATTTTCCAGCGCCGCCAAAAATTGAACCCCACTGCCCGTTCCATCCACTTTGCGGTTCGGCCATATATTGTTCGTCGGTTCGAAACGACATACTCAGCGGAACACTGATACTGAAGATCTCAGGATGCATCGCCGGTAAAATCATGGCTCCGTAAGCACCCATTGAATAACCCATCACCGCGCGGTGTTGACTGTTCTTCTTGGTGCGGTACAGGCGGTCGATTTCCGGAACCAATTCGGTGGCGAAAAAATCCATGTATGGAAAACTTCCGTTGTAACGGTTTACGTAATAGCTGTTAAAAGCTTGAGGCATAACGAAAATCATGGGTCCGTTTGTTGCCACATCTTTATCGGAATAGTATTGAATCAGACCATCTTTAGCCCAGGCTACCTGATTGTCGCCATAACCATGAAGCAAATAAACTACCGGAAAAGAGTCTTTTGAAGAAGCATAGTTTTCAGGAAGTAAAACCTCGTAATTAATTGCTTCACTCAGGAGATTACTCTTAATTGATTCGTTTTGCAACAAGCGGACAAACGGTTTTTCAGGTTCAATCGGAACTACCGGTACTTTGGCACATGAATACATGAAAGCAACTGCTGGAATCAACAGTAACAGAAATCGGGATATGTACCTGAATAGTTTCATCGTTTATTGGCCTGGATTTAATGGTTTGACTGGCGTATTCGCATAAATCACATACGATTTCTCCGTTATCCTGAAATCCGGATTTTGGTTTACCCATTTGATTTCCAGTTTGTGATCGCCGTTTTGCAACAAGTATTTGTTGAAAATGTCGTATTTGCGAACAATGTAATCGTAGGGCATTTTCACCTGTTCAACTTTTGCGCCATCAATGTACACATCGAGCAAAGCCACAAAATCGCTCTTTTCAACGCCACATTGACTTTTTACATTTCCCAAAACAACAATTCCGTTGCCGGTAAAATCAATTTTTATGCTTTCGTCCAGATAATCCTTACGAACAAGGAGTTGTTTCGCCGGATACATTCCTTCGAACGATTGCTCAAACCGGAGTGTTTCAGGCTTCTGAATTTTCAGGATAATATTATCACCTTTTATTTCACCACCATTACGGGTAATTTGCTGAACAGCATGTTTATAGCTTAAATCATAAACCTCATTCAGTGTAATGTCGGAATAGGGGAATTTCATGTCCTGAACCTTTTCGACAGATGGTTTCCAGAAAGCCGGAATTTTATCGTAGCCCAGGATTACCCCGAGTATTCCGCCCGCTGTTGCCGGGTTACAGTCCGAATCCTGACCACAACGGCAGGCAATGTTCATGGTTTGGTAGAAATCTTTATTTCCGTACAGAAGTCCAATTACCACGTAGGCTGCATTTACGCTTGCATCGATGTTGAACGCATTAAAAACACCTTCAGGACAACCTTTTTCGGAGGTGTGTTTCTTCTGAAATTCGAACCAGCATTGCTTCCAGTCGTTGGGATATTGTTTGTGCCATCCGATCACATCGCTGATGGCCTGATAGAATTTGCTTTTCTCCGGAATTGGTTGCAAACCTTGATTGATAATAAACTCGATATCATCCGAATAGAAGGCGGTGGCATACATTCCGGCCATGAAAACACCGCCATACCAGCCATCGCCGTAATTTGTAATGTGCCCGGTTTTGTCGCAGATTTCAGATGCAGTTTTGATTAAACCCGGCGACATCATTCCGGCGAAATCGGCTTCAATCTGAAAATCAATATCATCGGCATGCGGATTGTTCTTCCAGTGGCCCGAAGCCGGTGGTTTGATGCCGTTCAGAATGTTGTAACGTGCAGCTTGATTGGCATGCCAAAGTTTATACGGAGCATGGGCAAAAGTTTGTGCAAAAGAATCGGCAGGTGCATCGAGTCCGCATCGTTCAAGGACTTCGATAAAAGTCAGATCCATGTAAACATCGTCGAACAAACCGGGGTCAGAAACATATAATTCCCTGATGTAATCGTCGTACCAAACAATTGGCTGGTCATCCTGAATCATCGATCCCTTGAACTGAAACTCGGTCGGTCCGCCGTAGGTGCAGCCGATGGTTTGACCGGCCCATCCGCCTTTGATCTTGTCTTTCATCGCTTTGGCCGAAATCGTGACTTTTTCCGGAATTCGGATTTCCGGCCTGGCTGAAGCCAGCAAAGTCAAGCCAGCAAAGAGAAAGAGGATATTTAGAATTTTTTTCATTTTTTTTAGTTTTATGAACCACATAGTTCACATAGTTCTATTTTCTATGTGGTCTATGTGTTTGTTTTGTCATAACTTCTTTTATTTTGGCAAATTACTCACCGGTTGTTTTTCCGAATAAATCATGATGTCGTTGATTCGAATTTCGTATTCAGGATTCGGATTGATCCATTTCAGCCTGACAATGTGTTTTCCTTCCGGAAGCTGATATTTCCAGGCTGGTTCCAAGCGCCGGGAAGTATTTTTCATCGGCATTTTCACATGTTCGTCCAGCTTTCCATCGATGTAAATATCGAGTTCTGCCACATACAGATCATCAGGTTCGGCCAAACCGAAAGCTTCAGATCCAACCCGTTTCGAAATACGGTCGATGTAACTTTTATCGATCTTGGAATTTTTCACCAGATTTCCATAGAAAATATAGCCGTTTCCTACAAAATCGTATGAAAGTTCATCGGTGAAAGATTTGTCGAACCTGTCACGAAATATTGGAAAAGTTTTTTCGAAATTCTGCTCAAAGGCAACCGGAACCGGCGCTGCAAATGGAATCATGACCTTGTCTCCATCAGTTGATCCTCCTGCCAGTTTGATTGTTTCGAGTGCATGTTTCATGCTTAAACTGTATGCTTTATTCAGTGTCATGGTGGTTCCTTCGAAATTCAAGGATTCAATTTCCTGAAGCGGTTTCAGCCAGAAGGCCGGAATGTGTGAATATCCAAGCATCACGCCCAACACACCGCCAACTGTACCTGCGTCAGAATCGGAATCCTGTCCGCAATGCGCTACAATATTCATTGATTTTGTGAAATCGCCATTACCATACAATAGGCCGATCGTTGCATAGGCCGAGTTTATTTTTGCATCGATGTTAAACGAGAGGAAAACACCTTTCGGACAGCCCACATCGTTGTTCCATTTCTTCTCCAGTTCAAACCAGCAGGCTTTCCAATCCTCAGGAAACTGATTGTGCCATCTGATCACGTCGGCTATACAGTCATGAAATTTCGTTCCTTCCGGAATGGTTTTTAAAGCCTGACCAACAATTTCGTTCACATCGTTCGAAATAAAAGCTCCGGAATACAAGGCCGAAACATATACTCCGCCGTACCAGCCATCGCCGCTATTCATAATATGTCCAACACGGTTGGCAATTTCGGTGGCCGAATTCAGCATTCCGGGCGTCATCAAACCAATAAAATCGGCTTCAATCTCGAAATCAATGTCATCGGCATGTGGATTATTCTTCCAGTTTCCTGAAAGTGGAGGCATAATTCCATTCAGAATGTTGTATCGCGAAGCCTGGTTTGCATGGGCAAGGTGATAAGGTGTCGATGCCCAGTGGTGAGCAATGGTATCCATCGAAACATTCAAACCATATTTTTCAAAAACTTCCACGAAATTCAGGTCGGTGTAAACATCATCGAACAATCCGGGCTTTTTATCATACCAGTATTTTACGTAACCATCGTGCCATGGAATATTTTGGTAATCCGGAATAATAGAACCCTGATATTTGAATTCAACCGGAGCGCCATACACTACGCCAATCGTCTGACCTGCCCAGCCGCCTTTGATTTTATCCTGAAGCTGGGTTTTGGCCATGTTGTTTTGCTTTCCTGAAGCAGTTATGCTTGCTGAAAGAATCAATATCCCCAAAATATATTTACCAAAATTGTTCATCAACTTTAATTTAAATCTTATAAATTCCCGCGTTTCTCTACGTCTACTTTGTGAACTCTGCGGTAAAATCTGCAAAAAAATCTAACCGCAGAGAGCCGCAGAGAATTTACGCAGAGGGCCACAGAGTTAGAGTTTCAGAACCAATCTTTTTATTCCATCAACAAGTCGTAAAACATTAAAATTCATCAGTAATCCTAATTTGCAACCCGAGAGTTTCAAATATGTAAGAACTTGCGCTGTATGAATTTCATTCAGTGCATCAACCGACTTTAATTCGATAACTACTTTATTTTCAACTAATATATCAATTCGGTATCCTGCATCCAGCTTAACTTCTTTATAAATTAAAGGCAAAGGTTTTTGCTTTTCAACCATCAGACCTGCCTTACGCAATTCGTAAAATAAACATTCCAGATAGGCACTTTCAAGTAATCCAGGTCCTAATGATTTGTGAACCTCAATAGCACAACCGATTATTTTTTCTGAAATTTCATTCTCTATCATCGAGTTCTCATTTTATTCTTCTTTCTCTCTGCGGTTCTCTGCGCCTCCTCAGCGCACTCTGCGGTAAAATATATGTGGTAAAATTTTACCGCAGAGTGCCGCAGAGAATTTACGCAGAGGGCCGCAAAGTGAAATATATGTTGATGTCTCTTCTCATTAACGTATTCATAAATTGAGTAAAAGCTTCTATCTGTTTTAATGATAAACGCTTAATTCGGTTACCGAAGTAAATCCGGAAACGTGTTTGGTATATTTATTCCAGTGATCCTGAATTTTGGTATCTCCAATAATCCGGATTGCCTTGGTTTCCAACGGTGGAAAACTGATGACATATTCGACAAAGTGCGGTTGAAAAAACACAATGTCGGTGGCAGGCAGGGCAGGAGTGATGGTCAACTTCTCAACAGGAGTCCATTTCCCAGCTTCATTCTGGTACTGAACATTGAGCGAAGTAAACCAACCACCAAATTCTTCAAGGCAGCCGGTATGCAGGGCCATCATGCTGATTTTCTGCGGAGTTTTCCAACCGTAGCCATAGTAATCAACCTTCGGAATCTTCGATTTGGCAGCTAAACTGTAAAATACAGAACCTGCACCTGAGGTTTTTCCATCATTGATGACGTTCACATTTTTGGCGTACATCGATTTTCCGAAAGTGTACCAGCAGGAATCGAGCACCGCCTCGTTAAGCTGCCGGACATTTGCCAAAATGGTATCAGCCGTTGAAGCAAAATTTGCACTGCGAACCAGCAAATTAAAGTCCCGGGTAATTTTATCTTTTCCGTTTTCGAGCAGAAGTGTGATTTTTGAATATCCGGGAACTGAGGGTGTTCCGGTAAGTTTTCCCTTTGTAAAAGTTAAACCTTCAGGTAATTTTCCGGCAATCAGGCTCCAGTTGTACATTTTGTTTGCTGGAGTATAAAAGTTGTAATCCACCGGTTTCCCGGTTTCCATTTGTGGTAAAGGTCCCAGACAAAATTCAACCGGAGCGTTGAAGACCGCTTCAGGATTAATCGTCAGAACTTCGCTGCCGGGTTTTCCACTGAGTTTTCCGCCTTTCGATACAACCAGTTCAATCGTAGTCTTCAGGGTTTGATCGATCATTTCTGAAATTTTACCATCTGGCAGATCATATCGTGTGATATTGATATACTTGTCGTTAAAAGGCATTTTCCATCCGTCGATCGGCAAATACAGATTCTCAGGTAAGCCTTTCATCCCATTGATAACACCCATCAAACCGGCAACGGTTGCAGCCTGGTTATCACAATCAAAACCAATGGCACAAGAAAAGTCGAGCGTGCGTTGGAAATTTCCTTCGCCATACAACATCGCCAAAACAGCACAAGCACCGTTGAGGTTTGCATTCCAAATGGTTTTGGTCATATCTGGTTCGTCGATATAATATTTCTGAGCCATTTCTTTCCTGGCGGCTTTCCAGTCTGTCGGATATTTGGCGTGCAGTGCGATCATGTCTTTTGCTGTTGCCAAAAACCGGCCATTGACAGGCAAAGCTTTCAACCCGATTTCGATGAGTTTTTTAATATCCTTTTCAAAATAGGCAGCGGAATACATCGCTCCGTAGAATATGGTGGGTTCAACGCCCCAGTCGTCGCTGGTGATGCGGGCCGCCCAATCTGACTTGGAAGCTGCGTAATTGATCATTCCGGGAGCAGTAACTGCCCAGATTTCATTAATCAGTTGAGGATCGATCTGATACCAGTGCGGATTCAATTCCTTGCTCCCGGTGAAAGGCGGAGTGTATCCGAAATGCATCAGACCAAGTGCGCCGCGGTTAGCAAGCCAAACTCGATCGTTGATGTGATACATCCAGGCTTCACGTAATTGTCCGTAGGAAGGTTCCGGCCCGGATTTCTTCATCTGGAGCAGATACATGTATTCAACGTCTGTGTCATCATCAGAAAATGCACCATCGAACTTTTTAAGTTTGTCCAGATTTTTGGAATAACCATATGGCCATTTTTCAGCACCGGGTTCGTTAATGTATTTGCATTCGTGCGGTAAACCATAAATGTTGCCAATCATCTGGCCAATCCATTCGCCAGCGATCTTATCACGCAGATTGCTTACCGATATCCTGGTTGGCTTGTTTCCAACAGATACCATCGGAATCAGAAATATCCCTAAAATATATAGAATCGCTGTGTTTTTTCTCTTCATCATTATTGCATCGGAGGATTCTGTACGAGGTTTGAATTTGCATCCAAAACTTTTTGTGGTATCGGGAATAATTTTGCATTTGCACCTGAAGAAGGCTTATTCCACCAGGGTTTTCCCCAGGCTCCAAAACGAATCATGTCCTGACGGCGGTGTCCTTCCCAGGCAAATTCACGACCCAATTCATTCAGAAGTCCGTCATTGGTTATATCAGATATGGTGAGGGGCGATAGTCCGGCTCTTGTCCTGATTTTTTGTAAATCAGGATCGTTCATCATTTCACCTGCACGGCCCATTCGCCACAACGCTTCCAGTTTGGTATAAAGCACATCGGCATAGCGGAATAGTACAAAATCGTTTTCCATATCGGTAACGTAGTATTCCAACCCGTCCTGATATTCGTATTTGGCACATCGGGCACCTTCCCATTTTTTGCGAGCCATGTAATTGCCAACTGTTGTAGTGTAAATAAACGGTTCTCCATTTACAATGATATCGTTACCGCTTTTATCTTTCTGCTGACCAAAAAGGAATGAATTTTTCCGGAGGTCGTTGCTGGCATACTTGTCCAGAAATCCAGGTTCAAGAATGAATTCGTCCCACATTCCGCCTTTAAAATTAAAGGTGGCACGACTGGCATCGTTGAGGGTCAGCGTGTACCAATAAAAATGATCCTTTGTCAGAACAGATGTGATCGGGTTTACAAAAATGTTTTCGGATGACGCTTCGTTATGAACCTTGAAATTTGCGAAATAGTTGTTTTCAATCTGATAGCTATTCAGTGCAATCACTTTATTGCAGGCATCGACAGCTTTCTGATTTTCATCCACGCCAATCCATTCCTGTGCATTCAGGTACATCTTTGCCAGTAAAGTATATGCCATGCCCTGAGTAACCCGTCCGTAATATTTGGCTGTTGGTTTGTCCTGAAGTTTATCGACATTGCTGAGAATTTCAGTTTCAATGGCAGCAAAAACGAATTTCCGGTCTTTTTGCGGTGGTGGTATTTTCTCGGTATCAAATGTAAAAGGGATATTTCCCCAATAATCTATTGCCCAGTAGTAATAGAATGCGCGCAGAATTTTTATTTCTGCGATCATACGATCTTTTTCAGGAAAAGAAATTGACGATTTTTCAGCTGCAAAGATCACTTCATTACAGGCGGAAATACCTTCAAATACATTTGCCCAGGATACTGTGAGTATTTTATTTGTTGGGCTCACCTGGTGCTTTTGGATGTCGTTCCAGCGGCCATTGTCCCATACCAAGCCATCATCACGACCGGGAGCCACCAATTCGTCCGAAGCGAGTTCGCCAAGCGACCATAAACTGAATTCTTCAGGATACTTTTGCAATTTGGTGTAGGCCGTGGCCGCAAACATGATTAAGTCGTTTTCAGATTTGAAAAAAGCATCTACAGGAATATCCGAGTAAACTTTTTCATTGAGGTCGGTGCATGAACCCAATCCTAACAAAGTTGTAAGGAAAAGTGAGGCAATAATTATTTTCTTTTTCATGATTGACAAGGTGTTAACAATTAAAATGAAACATTGACTCCAAAAGATAGCACCGTAGTTTTCGGATAATAGCTGAGACTTTCAATTCCAGGAGTTAGGCCACTCAGGCTTACTTCCGGATCCAGACCTTTATATTTTGTAAGGCAGAAAACATTTTGGGCCGTGGCAGAAAGCCTGAGTTTGGAGATATACTTGCTTACCATCCTGAAATTGTATCCCAGCGAGATATTATCCAGTTTCAGGAAAGTAGCGTCTTCAACATACTTTGATGAATATTGACCTAAACCGGTAAATCCGGGATTCTGAAGTTGGGTATTGACAATATTTTGACCGATACTCTGCCAGTTTTCGTAATACAAGCGGTACATATTCAGGGCTTTACCGCCAATCTGCGACCGTAATGAGAAATTGAGGTCCCAATTTGTATAGGTAAACGTATTGCTCCAGCCTAACATAGCTTTGGGATTGGCATTTCCAATGGGTTCCCATTGGTCAGGGGCTACATGGCCTACCGGATTCTGGTTTTTTAATACGTCATGTCCAGTTGCGTCAACTCCAATCCATACAGGACCATAAAATGTGCCAATTGGTTTTCCTTCTTCCAATTTTTGACAATTCAATGGGAATGAACCACCTAACCAACCTATATCCATTGATTTATTGGTGAATTCTGCATTTGAAAACTTCACCAGTTTATTCACATTTTTACTGAAGGTAACGGTTGTATTCCAAATGAACCTGGATTTTTTAACTGCAATCGCATTAAGAGCCAACTCAATTCCCTGGTTGCTGACTGTACCCACATTGGTGAAAAGCTGGTCGGTAAGATAAGGTGGAGCCGATACGGTGAAAGTATAAAGCAGGTCGGTACTCGAGCGGTAATAATAATCGATTGTTCCTGAAATACGACCATTTAGAATGCCATAGTCCAGACCAACATTGAATTCCTGTTTCTTTTCCCAGCGCAGGTCTGGATTTGGGTTCGTTTTTGGATAGTATGTATTGATCCATTGTCCGTTATAGAGAAAGCTGGAGTTTAACTTCCGCTGCATTAAAGTCAACGATTTGTAATCCTCGAATTCCTGGTTTCCGGTAACTCCGAATCCAACGCGAAGTTTAAGTTCATTCACCCAGCTTATATTCTTCATAAATTCTTCGCGGTTAATTCTCCAGCCTAAACTGGCTGAAGGAAACCAGCCCCATTTATGGTTTTGTCCAAAACGGGATGAACCTTCTCTCCGGATTGAAGCAGAAGCCAGAAAACGTTCGTCATAGTTATACATGACCCTTCCAAAGAATGCAACAAGCTGGTTTTGGCTTTTAAACGATCCCATTTCACCAGTTCCGTTATAAAGTGCCGATCCGGCTCCAATATTATTCACTCCGTAATAATCTGAATCGAATCCGGAATTGACCATATACGAATCGTTTGAAATGATTTTCTGATAGGAATAACCTGCAAGAGCTTGCAAACTGTGTTTTTCAATGACCTTGGAATAGTTAAAAGTGCTTTCGAACTGTGTATCTGTGCTGCGTCCGTTATCAATTTCGGCAACACCTCCGGAACCGATACGGCTGGGATAATATTTGGTCATGTATGAATTCGATTCCCAATCAGATTGAGAATAAGAGAAAAAGTTAGCCCAGTTCAGTGATTTGGTCAGTTTTAAAGTTGCCCTGAGGTTTCCGTTTGCATCGTTGGTTTTTCCATCGCGAGTCCGTTCATTGAGCATGGCAACAGGATTGTAGAAATCAGCTCCAGGTAAATAGGTGTATCCACCATAGGTGGTATTTGCAGGGTCGTAAACCGGACTTGTGGGATTTCGAATAAATGCCTGGCGGAAAATATCGTAGTTTGCCGGATTGTATTTTCGAAGGCTGTACGACAAGTTATAATCAAGTGTTAACAGGTTTTCCAGCGCTTTTTGGTTAATGTTGGTCTTGATCAGAAAATTGTCTGATTGGTTATTTTGCAATAAACCCTGAGCCTGATTCACAAAAATAGTTGTCCGATGCGAAAAGTTATCATTACCTCCCGACACAGCCAGGTTATGCTGCTGACTGAAAGGATTGGTCCTTGTTACTTTATTAAACCAGTTTACATCGTCACCGTAAATATTTGATGCTTTATCTGGTGCATAAGTATTAATAGCATATTTAAATTCGTCGGCAGTCAGGTTTCTTACACCACGTGGATTAACCTGTGTTGAAAACATGCCTGAATATTCCACTTTGCTTTGTCCGGATTTGGCTCTTTTGGTAGTAATAATTAATACACCGTTCGAACCTCGTGTTCCATATATTGCTGCAGCCGATCCATCTTTCAGCACATCGATTGACTCCACTTCCTCAGGACTTATATTTTTCATATCTGCGCCTGCAACGCCATCAATGATGATGAGTGGTCCCTGACCAGATGTCAGCGTATTGGTTCCGCGCAGGATAATTTGATAATTAGATTGCGGATCGGCTCCGTCAGGATTGACAATATTTAAGCCGGCAACTTTTCCCTGCAACAAGCCAATCGGATTATTGAAAGAACCACGGTTAAAATCATCTTCTTTTACTGTTGAAATTGAGCCGGTTATTTCCTTTTTGGTTGTTTTTCCGTAACCAATGGCAACGACTTCGTCGATCGACAGTACAGAAACCATAAGCAGAACGTCGATCTTGGCCTGCGTCCCAACCTTAACTTCCAAATTTTCATAACCTATATATGAAAATACCAGAGTTCCGCCAACCGGGGCATTGATGGAATATTTTCCGTTAGTATCGGTAATGCTTCCGGTTTGCGTATCCTTAACAACAACGTTAACTCCTGGAATCGATTCGTTGGTTGCATTATCCGACACAGTTCCTGATATCTTCATGTTGGAAACATTCTGAGCATGGACTGAAAGCGTTGAAATTACAAGCAAAGAAATCAGAAGCAAAAAGGTAATACCAGAAATCTGGTTTTCAAACCATCTTATTTTTTTCATCATTAAGATTTTAATTGTTCGACATCAAGTGATGATAATTCGGAACGATAAGGCAATGAAGCCTGTGCTCCCATGCGGGTAACTGTTAGTGCTGCTGAACGGGCAGCCATTTTTACAGAATCAAGAATTGATTTTCCTTCCGAAAGACCCACACATACTGTTCCGCAAAAAGTATCTCCCGCAGCGGTGGTATCAACTGCATCAACTTTTAAGGCTTCCACAAAATGGTATTCAGCATATTCCTTGATTAATGCACCTTGTGAACCGAGCGTAATTACAACGATGTCAACTCCTTTGGCACTAATAATATCTGCCGCCTGTTTGGCTGACTCAATATCGCTAACCTTAATTCCTGAAAGAATTTCAGCTTCGCTTTTATTCGGTATGATAATATAAAGGTGTTTCAGAAGATCATTGGATAATGCCCTGGCCGGAGCAGGATTCAGGATCACTTTTATTCCTTTTTTTGTTGCCAGTTCGGCCACATATTCAACAGTTTCTATCGGAATTTCAAGTTGCATCAATATCAGATCGCTGCCTTCAATTTCGCTAATTGCGGTGTCAATGTCAGCAGGGGTCAGATAAGCATTGGCGCCGGAAGCAACCACAATGCAGTTTTCACCGTTTGAATCCACCGTGATCATGGCAACTCCTGAAGGATGTTTGGAATCTGAAAAGATGTAATCTGTTTTTATATTTTCGGCGGCATATAACATCATGGATTGTTTTCCAAAAACATCGTTCCCGGTTTTGGAAATCAGGGTAACATTTCCTCCCATCCGGGCCGCTGCGACTGCCTGATTCGCCCCTTTACCACCCGGATTCATGAAGAAAGTTCCGCCTAATATTGTTTCGCCGGGAACTGGAAGCCGGTCAGCTTTGATAACCATATCGGTATTACAACTACCTACCACGACAATTTTTTTAGCTTGTATCATAGTTTTGTTTTTTTTTAGCAAATATATACTCTAACAATTCCGAAAAAAATCAATAATTAATGGAATCCGGTAATTGTAAATTGATAAAATACATTTCGGATTTATTCTAATCAGTTGGTATGCAGCTAATTTATTTATTATTTATTTTGAATAAATCATGATAAATCAGTAATTTCAAAGTAATATTGACACATAATATACATTCTGAAGATATGTCAAAAATTCATTCACTTATTTTACTCGAACATTCCATGACATTGGCCGAGAAGAAGGCGTTCAGGATTCGATCGATGCGTAATAAAGAGAAATCAGATTACATTCTTTTATATGATGTGATAGAGAAAAACAGTGAATTATCTACTGAGAATCTGGTGTCGGAATTCCTGAAAGTCCGGCCCGGAGCTTCGGTCGAAACTACGGTAAAGTACCTGTACGAATTGTTACTCGATTCGATGCTTGATTTAAGAAAAGAGCAGGATAGTTTTTATTCTCTTTTCAATAAGTTGTTAAAGGTTAGGATACTATATGAAAAATCGATGTTCGATGAATGTTTTTCTATGCTTGAATTGGTCATGGAGCAAGCAGAAAAGTACCAGAATTACTATGTTTTATTGCTTGCTTCGCGGCTTGAACTGGATTATTTACTCGCCTTGAATTTTCCAAATCTGAGTGAAAAAAATCTTCTAAAAAAACAGTTTAAACTGAACGAAGCAATAAAATACGTCCGGAAAATCAACGAACAATCGTCGTTATTTGAGGATCTGAAGCACCGGATTGTATATAAAGGTCATGCAAGGTCTCAAAAACAAAAAGATGAACTCAATGATTTGGTATTTAGTGAGATAAGTATCGTGACTTCGCAGGATGTGGATAATTTTGAGATCAGCAAGTTGCACCAGCTTTTTCAATCCAACTATCTGATCAGTGTTGGTGATTATAAATCGGCGTTAAATTCATACATCGAACTGAACAATCTTTTCGAAGCAAATAAGCATTTCTGGAGCAATCCACCGATTTATTACCTGCATACACTCGAAGGTGTTCTCGAAAGCCTCCGGAGTATTCGTAATTACGAAGGAATGGATTATTTCATCAATCAGTTAAAGTCAATAGAAAGTCAGTCAATAGGTTTCAAGATAAACCTGACATGTATTACTTATTTATATGAGTTGTTCCCGTTCATTGACAAAGGCGATTTTGCTTCATCTTTGCAACTAATGAATACCTACAAAGAATCTTTATACGATAAACTTTTTAGCCTGAACAGAGCCCGTCAGGCTGAACTTTGTTTATATACCTCACTGATATATTTTGGGAATTCGGAATTTCATAAGGCGCATAAGTTCCTGAATCAGATCATTCTGCGGGGGAAAAATTATTACTATCTGCCATTATACCGAACCATTCGGCTCGTCAACCTGATGATTCTATACAAATTGGGCGATTTTGATTTGATCAGGTATGAAATCCGTTCGATGAAGCGCGATTTAATGGATATCGCCAAAGATTACAAGATTGAAAGTTTCCTGTTTCGGTTTTTAAGCAAAGAACTTCCGGCAGTTCCTCTGAAACGACAGCAACTGCTTGAGAAAACGATGAAAGAGTTCACCGAAATTCATCAGGACGTTTTTGAGAAACAAATTCTGAGAATTTTTGATTTCACCGCCTGGGTCGAATCATTGCTTCGGAAAATGCCAATATCCGAAGTGCTGATTAACCGGATAAATGCAGCTCAAATCGAGGCCAGTCCTGTTTAGATGCATTATCTAATCTATAAACCGCTTTGTGATATCGCCATAGGCATCAATCCGCCGGTCGCGCAGAAAAGGCCAGTTTCGGCGAACATCTTCCATTAAGGCAAGATCTACTTCCGCCATAATGATTTCTTCCTTATCGTGTGAAGCCTGAGCCAGGATTTCTCCCTGGGGACCGGCAATAAACGAAGCACCCCAGAATTCAATACCCGCCGATGATTCCACAGGTTTCTCGAAACCTACCCGGTTGCAGGCCGCCACAAAAATTCCGTTGGCAACTGCATGTCCCCGCTGAACAATTTGCCAGGCATCGTATTGTTTCTGACCATATTGTGCTTTTTCATGCGGATGCCAGCCAATGGCAGTGGGGTAGAAGAGTACTTCGGCGCCCTGTAAAGCGGTAAGCCGGGCTCCTTCAGGATACCATTGATCCCAGCAAATCAGGGTTCCGATTTTTCCTACACTGGTTTCGAAAGCTTTGAAGCCAATATCTCCTGGTGTGAAATAGAATTTCTCATAATAGCTTGGATCGTCCGGAATGTGCATTTTGCGGTACAAACCAGCTTCTGTTCCATCGGTATCAATAATGTAGGCTGAATTATGGAACAATCCGATCGCCCGTTTTTCAAAAAATGGTACAATCAGAACAACGCCAAGTTCTGCTGCCAATGCGCTGAAAGCCTTGTGCGAATCGTTGTGCAACGGTTCGGCCAAATCAAAATAATCATGATTTTCACTCTGGCAAAAATAGAATGAACTATATAATTCGGGTAAGCAAACTACCCGGGCTCCTTGCCGCGATGCCTTTCGTATCCATTCCAAACATTTTTTCAAATTTACTTCAGGAGTTGCATCCAGCGAAATTTGTGTCAATGCGATGTTGTATTTTTTGCTTTCCATGTTGTGCATCTTATTTGGAGGCTAAAATAATTAAATGATTGAAACGTTCCAATGTTTTATCATATATAGTCATTAAGTCATACATGGTCATTTAATGTAGTATTGGGGTTACAATAAATGACCGTGAATGACGCGAAGCAAATGACCAATAATGACACGGAGTAATGCGATTGACCACTTTATTACACTTTCTTGAAATATTCTTTCCCGGCATTGCATATCGGACATTTATAATCATCGGGCAAATCTTCGAAAGGTGTTCCGGCAGGAATACCCATTGAAGGATCGCCTTCTTCAGGATTATAGGTGAATCCACAAATTACGCAAACATAACTTTCGCCATCAAAGATATGTTCATGCTCCGGTTCTTTTTCTTCACCAACCGAAGCTGAAAATTCAGCATCTAAAATGGATTTTTCGATAAAGGTTGGTGAATTCTTTGGTGAATACATTTTGTATTTATCGCGGTAATGCTGATAAGTGAGTGGTTCATCATCCGAGATGACTTCCGCATCAAGAACCTCGCCAATAATCAGATAATGCGAACCTAAATCCACAGAGCTGACTACTTTGCAGTCGAACCATGCGACGGAACTGTCAAGAACAATCGGAGCTCCCGTTTTAGAGGTAATCGTATTAATTCCATTGAATTTATCGATATCAGTTGACGACATAAATCCAAAATCGCCAATGATTTTCATATTAACCTCCTTATTCAGAACTGAAACCGAGAAATTGCCTGACTCGAGAATTACCTGAGTGGTTTTATTCATTTTATGGCACGAAATAGCCAGTTGTTCCGGATCTGATGTGACCTGAAATGCAGTATTGGCAATGTATCCCGATTTTTTACCCTGATATTCAGAGGCTACCAGGTATAATCCGTACGATAATTTATGGAAAGCTTTTAGTTTCATATGGTTGAAATTTTATTCTTTAAAAGAAACACGAATTTAGTGCATTTGGCGAAGAAACCTTATGAACTGTTTGAATTTATGAATTCAGGTCTCAACAAAACTTTTCTGAAATAGAAACTGAGTTTGGAAAATCCGTAAAGCCCAAACATAAATTGACAGTACATAAAAGTCTGGAAAAGAGTGAATTTTGCAATAAAATGACCTTGTTTTTTGCTTCCATTTACACGTTGATCATAATGAAAAAGCCTGATAATCGTTTGATTATCAGGCTTTTAAAATTGTGACCCAGCTGGGATTCGGACCCAGGACCCCATCCTTAAAAGGGATGTGCTCTACCAGCTGAGCTACTGAGTCATCCTTGTTTGCTTCTGTTTTTCAAAAGCGGTTGCAAAAATATGCTTTTAATATTAAACCATCAACAGATAAACCATTTAAATCGAATAAAATTTATAAAGTGCTGTAATTCAATAAGTAAATTTGGAGTATTTGGACACAATTACACCTTAACTTAATATTTTATGATTCTTTTAATCGATTTGATTGATAAATCGAACTTCCTGATAAAACAAATTCCTATTTTCGTGAAGTAATATTCCAATCAAATTTAAGTTTAGTAAAGCATTGAAATCGACAAGATCAGTAACCTTTAAATTCAGTTTAATGACAAAATCCCAACTATGAATATTCAAATGGTTGATTTATATAAGCAATACCTCAAAATAAAGGGTGAAATTGATCTGGAAATACAGAAAGTCATCGAATCTTCTGTATTTGTAAAGGGAGGAAAAGTTGTTGAACTGGAAGAGAATCTGAAAAAATATCTGAATATCGGCCATGTAATCACTTGTGGAAACGGGACAGATGCTCTTCAATTAGCTTTGATGGCACTGGATATCCCTGAAGGTAGCGAAGTAATTACCACTCCATTTACTTTTGTTTCGACACTTGAAGTTTTAGCATTGATGAAACTGAAGCCTGTTCTTGCCGATGTCGATCCGGATACTTTCAATATTGTACCTGAAAAAATACTGGAATGCATCACTCCAAATACTAAAGCGATTGTTCCGGTTCATCTGTTCGGGCAGTGTGCCGATATGGAATCGATCAATGAGATTGCTCAAAAACATAATCTGTTTGTGATTGAAGATGCCTGCCAAGCATTGGGAACCGATTATTATTTTAAAAATGGTACTATAGCCAAAGCCGGAACGATCAGTGATATTGCATGTAATTCATTTTTTCCGACTAAAAATCTTGGTGCATTTGGTGATGGTGGAGCCCTGTTTACAAACAATGATGAGCTTGCAGGTAAGTTGCGTTCTATGGCCAACCATGGGATGAGTAAAAAGTATTACTACAATCGAATCGGTATCAATTCGAGACTGGATGCCATGCAGGCTGCAATCCTTGATGTAAAACTGAAATACCTTGATCAATATGTTCTTGATCGTAAGCTGGCTGCAGAATATTACGACCGGGAATTAGACGGAATTCAGGAAATTACAATACCAGCCCGAGTTTCATACAGTTCGCACAGTTTCCACCAATACACGGTAAAAGTCTCCGGAAGACGCGATGAACTAAAGAAGTTTCTTCAGTCAAAAGGGATTCCGGGTATGGTGTATTATCCGCTTTCTTTACATCTTCAGGAAGCGTACCAATATCTTGGATATCGTGCCGGAGATTTCCCTGTGGCCGAAAAACTATCGGAACAAGTGTTATCTTTGCCAATGCACACCGAATTGACTGAAGAAGAGTTAACACACATTGTCGCATCAATCCGGGAATTTTTCAATTAATGGAAACAACTTATCTTGCTCATCAAACTGCTGTCATCGACCCGGGATGCGAGATTGGTCTCGAAACCAGAATCTGGCATTTTTCCCATATCATGAGCGGTTGCACCATTGGTGAACATTGCTCAATTGGTCAAAATGTGGTTATTTCTCCGGAAGTACGAATTGGAAATCATGTTAAAATCCAGAATAATGTTTCGGTATATACTGGTGTAATCTGCGAAGATGACGTATTCCTCGGACCTTCGGTTGTTTTTACGAATGTGATAAACCCACGAAGTGCAATAGCCCGGAAAAATGAATATTTGCCAACTCTGGTGCGAAAAGGAGCAACCATTGGAGCGAATGCTACGATCGTTTGCGGCATTACCATTGGGAGATTTGCTTTTATTGGCGCAGGTGCCGTTGTAACGAAAAGCATTCCCGAATATGCCCTGGTTGTTGGAAATCCTGCCAGGCAGACAGGCTGGATGAGCGAATTCGGGCATAAATTGAAATTCAGTCCGGAAGGTATTGCCATTTGTCCTGAAAGTCAGGAAAAATACCGGCTCGAAAACGGGAATGTATCAAAAATTAACGATTAAAATTCGCTATGTCATCTGAAAAAAAAATACGGTTTGCAGTTATTGGTCAAGGTCATATTGGAAAGCGCCATGCAGAAATGATTGATAGAAATCCCCAATCAGAGCTTGCTGCAGTCTGTGATATACTTGCTCCGGAAAAGTGCAAAGCTTCTTATGAGGGAATTCCGTTTTACCGGTCGATTGATGAGTTGCTTGAAAAAGAGAATAATCTGGATGTTATAAATGTATGCACTCCCAATGGTCTGCATGCTGAAATGGCGATCAAAGCTCTGAATAAAGGACTTCATGTAGTCATAGAAAAACCAATGGCCCTAACAAAGGCTGATGCTGAAAAGGTTGTTTTCAAGTCATTGGAGAAACACAAGATTGTTTTCTGCGTCATGCAAAACAGGTATTCGCCGCCTTCAGTCTGGCTGAAAAGCGTGATGGATCAAAATCTGCTTGGACGTTTGTTTCATGTTCAGATTAATTGCTACTGGAATCGTGATGAACGCTACTATACCCGTCAGAACTGGCATGGCGATGCTCAACTGGATGGCGGAACTTTATTTACCCAGTTTTCGCATTTCATCGATATCATGTACTGGTTGTTTGGCGATATAAAAAATATCAGCGGGCAATTCCGGGATTTTAATCATAAAACTCTGACAGATTTTGAAGATACCGGCATCGTTAATTTCGAGTTTTTAAACGAAGGAATAGGAACATTGAATTATTCAACTTCAATATATCATGAAAATCTGGAAAGCAGTTTAACCATCATTGGTGAGAACGGAACAATCAAAGTTGCCGGACAATACATGAATGAAGTGGTTTACTGCAACATCAAAGATTACCAGATGCCCGAACTTGAAGCCAGTGCTCCGCCCAATGACTACGGATTATATAAAGGTTCAGCGCAAAATCACCATCTGGTTATTGAGAATGTCATCGAAACGATTAATGGTCATAAGCCAATCAGCACCAATGCGCTGGAAGGACTGAAAATTGTAGAGATGATAGAGCGTATTTACGCAGTGAGAGATCAGGTATGGAAAAAATAAATCTACAGAAGGAATACCATTGGCATGCTGTTTATGTCAAATCACGGACAGAGAAAAAAGCTCAAATTGAACTTGAATTTCAAAATATTGAGACTTTTCTGCCACTTCAACGCAAATTACGACAATGGAGCGACCGGAAGAAATGGGTTGAAATGCCACTTATTTCAGGTTATATTTTTGTCAGAATTTGTCGCAAAGAATATGATTTAGTTCTTCAGTCGAATTATGCGGTTAGTTACGTCAGGTTTGAAGGAACCGCTGCTGTAATCCCTGATAATCAGATTGAAAATCTGAAAGTGATGCTCAGTCAGGATAATCTGGAAATTGAAGTTACTCAGAAAAATCTTGCACCCGGACAATTGGTTGATGTCATTGCTGGTCCTTTGATTGGACTTCGGGGAAAACTTGTCTTTATTAAGGGAAAAAGTAAAGTTGCCGTTAGTTTAGAGCAGCTCGGATATTCAGCAATGGTTGAAATTTCAGTGGATGACATCAGGGTCTATGAAAAATGATCATGAATAGTTTTCAGATTAATTCATCAAAGTTAAATTGTAAAATGAATCTTAATGAACTAATCGACATTGCCATAACTGCCGCCATCCGGGCTGGAGAAAAAATAGCAGAAGTTTATTCATCCGTTGATTTTCAGGTTGTTTTAAAAGAAGACCATTCACCGGTTACGATTGCCGACCGCAATGCTCACGAAGAAATTGTGAGTGTACTTGAAATCACCCAACTTCCGGTTTTAAGTGAAGAAGGAATTCACTCCGGTTTTGCCAAAAGAAAGGATTGGAATTTATTTTGGCTCGTTGATCCATTAGATGGAACGAAAGAATTTATCAAGCGCAACGATGAATTTACGGTCAACATTGCACTCATTCATGAAAATCATCCAATTGCCGGTGTTATTTATGCACCGGTAACAGAGGAACTATTTGTCGGAATCCTTGGATCAGGGGCGTTCAGACTCATTAATCCTGAAGAAAATTGTACATTTCAAATTATGCAGCATTCAGGGGTACAACTTCCGGAAGAAAAAAAACTGGATCAGTTTACTGTAGTTGTGAGCCGTTCGCATATGAATCCGGAGACGGAAGAATATATTGAAATTCTCAGGCAAAAGTATGGCCCTGTCATGGTAATGAGCATGGGAAGTTCGCTGAAAATCTGCAGGATTGCTGAAGGAAAAGCCACTATTTATCCGAAATTTGGACAAACCATGGAGTGGGA
>CAILJH010000064.1 GCA_903834475.1 uncultured Prolixibacteraceae bacterium
AAAACAATTCAGGAATTACAATCAACGGAATTCAAAGCAGAAACGCAGATTGTTCGGTTTATGATCTGAATGGAAAAATAGTCAGCCAGAAATATTTTTCAGGCATATATGACAACCAGGTACAACTTGGTTTGCCAAGCTGCTTAAAATCGGGTCCCTATTTCATTTCACTAAAAACAAATTCAACCATAAATCAAATGAAACTAATGGTTCAATGATCTAAAACCAAAACCTCAAATATCTATAACCATGAAAAAAAATCTTTTTTCCATTATCCTGCTTGTCGGATTAATTTTGAGTCTCAACCTTCAGGCACAGCCATTAAAAAAACATGGGAATCTTTCGGTTAAAGGAATTCAACTAACCGATGAACATGGAAACGCTACCGTCTTGAATGGTATTAGCTACGGATGGCACAATTGGTGGTCACCGTTCTACAACAAAGAATCGGTTAACTGGCTGGCTACCGATTGGAAATGTTCTGCCGTCAGGGCAGCCATGGGCGTTGAACCAAAAGAAGGCTATCTGGACAAACCCGACTGGTCGAAAGAAAAGGTTGAAGCGGTTGTTGATGGAGCCATCGAAAGTGGTATTTATGTTCTGATCGATTTTCACAGCCACAACATTCGTCTTCCTGAAGCCAAAGTATTTTTCACTGAAATGGCCACCAAATATGGCAAATACCCGAATGTGATCTATGAACTGTATAACGAACCAGTGAAAGACTCTTGGACCCAAGTTAAAGAATATTCCGTCGAACTGATTAAAACGATCCGTGCCATCGATCCGGACAATGTGATTTTGGTTGGCAGTCCACATTGGGATCAGGACATTCATTTGGCGGCAGACGACCCGATTCTGGGATTCAACAACATCATGTACACCTGCCATTTTTATGCCGGAACACACGGACAATCCTTGCGCGACCGTTGCGATTATGCCTTGAATAAAGGAATTCCGGTATTCATTTCAGAATCGGCAGGGATGGAAGCTTCCGGAGACGGACCTATCAACTATGCAGAATGGCAAAAATGGATCGATTGGTGTACAAGCAACAAAATCAGCCTGATCAGCTGGTCTGTTTCAGCAAAAAAAGAAACCTGTTCGATGATCAAACCAGGTGTTTCTGTACAAGGAAACTGGAAAGAATCAGACCTGAATGAATCAGGTATCAAAACCCGTGAATTGCTAAGAAAACAGGCCGAAGCTGAGAAATGAATGACTGACTAATCAATATCGTTGTAGAGACGCACGGCCTTGCGTCTCTATCCAAAAGATCGTAATCTCGCTATAAACTAAAAAAAAACAGTCAGTTACAATGAAATTTAATTCGTTCAACCGTTTTATCCTTGCGATAGTTTATTTTTGCATTCCTGCAATACAGCAAACTGTTTTTGCGCAGGTCACCGTTTCCGGGATGTTTACCAGCGGAATGGTTTTGCAGCAAAACAGCGAGGCCAGCATCTGGGGTTGGGCCATTCCCGGCGACACCATAGCAGTTACCGGCAGCTGGAACAATAAAACGGTAAAAACAGCCACTGATTCCAATAAAAAATGGATATTGAAACTCAGCACACCTGCTGCAAAAACCGACGGAACTTCCTACACTTTAACCGTCAAGGGAAAGAATACCATTGTTCTGAATAATGTTCTGATTGGCGAAGTATGGCTTTTGTCTGGTCAGTCGAATATGGAAATGCCACTTGGAGGCTGGGGAGGCGCACCCGTAGAAGGCAGTGCACCGGCCATTGCTTCCGCCAGCTATCCAAAAATTCGTCTTCTGATCGTAGGGAATAAATCCTCTTCCACACCCTTGGCAAACATCGAATCCAACTGGACAATCGGCACCTGGACTGCATGTTCTCCTTCATCAGCACAGAATTTTAGTGCTGTTGGCTATTTCTTCGGAAAAGAAGTTTTCAGCAAACTGAATATTCCGATTGGTTTGGTAGAAAGCGACTGGGGTGGTTCGAGTTGCGAAACCTGGGCGAATACCGCCTCACTTCAGTTAGTTGCTGATTTCAAAAATAAAGGACCGTGGACTTCACTCAAAGCGGACGACAACCAGACCCCAACTGTGCTATACAATGGTATGATTGCACCTGTTATCCCGTTCACTTTTGCCGGAGTACTTTGGTATCAGGGCGAAACCAATGTCGGAAGACCAGCCCAGCTCAGCGAACTTTTTCCGGCCATGATTGAAGGCTGGCGCAACGATTTTCAGAATACTGATTTGCCCTTCTATTTCGTACAACTCTGCCCTTATGTTTATGGTGGTGCTCTTCCTGAAATCTGGGAAGCTCAGGCCTATGCTCAGATACTAAAAAACACAGGAATGGCCGGAACACTCGATGTGGGCGATGCGGCCAATATTCATCCGGCACGGAAAGAACAGGTTGGACACCGTCTGGCTCTTTTGGCACTGGCAAAAAATTACGGTAATAACCAACTTGTTTATTCAGGTCCGCAATATCAGTCGATGCTGATCGAAGGAAATAAAATCAGGGTTTCTTTTAAATATATCGGCTCCGGATTAAAGGCAGAAAACGGTGCTCCTACTCAATTCGAAATTGCCGGCGATAATTTGGTTTTTTCTCCGGCTAAAACCCTGATAGACGGCGAGACTTTACTGGTTTGGAACGATAATATCGCTTCACCAAAACATGTCAGATATGCCTGGACCGATACGGCAACTGCCAGTTTGTATAACAACGAAGGTTTGCCTGCAACTCCATTCCGGACCAATATTCCGGCGTATATTCTGCCTGTAAAAGCGAATCTTCAGATTGGTTCAAAAACAATTATCAAAGGCGAAATCTGCCGGATCGACTGGAACACATTTGGCGCCTCAGAAGTCAGCCTGAACGGGAATATCATTCCGGCCAACGGTTATCTGGAACTAAAACCTGACACAAGCACCGCCTATACGTTCATTGCAAAAGGCGAAAGTATGTCGGTAATAAAAAGTTTTACGGTGAATGTCAATTCCGGAATACAAACAGCTTACCCCAACGGCATTCCTGCAACGATTCCCGGAATCATCAATGCAACATACTATGACCAGGGTGGTGAAGGCATCAGCTATCACGACCTGAGCCCAACCAATGCAGGCACCGGAATCCGGAAAGAACAGGGTGTGGATACTGAATTCAGACTTCCGGAAGGATCAATCGGTGGTATCCAGACCAACGAATGGCTTGAATACACCATTGACGTGCCGCAAGATGGAAAATATGATTTTGAAATTCTTTTTGCAACCACCGGCAGATATGGCAAGTTTCATATTGAAATCAACGGGGTGGACAAAACCGGTACGGTTTCAGTGCTTTCAACCGGAAGCTATTCGAAGTTTACTGCACAAAAAATAAAGGAAATAGACTTGAATAAAGGAGTTCAGGTGATGCGGATTTGTTTTGACTTCGCTGATTACAACATGGGAAGCATTTCGGTTACCAAAGGGATCGCATCAGGAATTGAGAAGTCAGAGATACAAAATAAAATCAGAATCTTCCCTACCCCGGCCCGCGATCAACTTTTCATATCCGGAATAAACCGGACCGGGAAATATGCTGTTCTGAATATGTATGGACAAATCCAGATTCAGGGAAACCTGATTGACAACGAAACAATTAATATAGGTTGTTTAAAAAGCGGGAATTATCTGATCCGGTTAACCAGCGATCAGGCGGTTCAGATTCAAAAATTCATCAAACTGTAAACTGCAAAACTGGGTACGGTTTTTAGTACGATCATAATTTTGACCAGAATGCAGTATCGTTTTTAACCGATAATTTTATTTACTCAACTTCAGCTAAACCCAATAAGAATGAAAGCACTATTCACAGGTATTCTTTTTGCTTTTCTTTTCATCTCTCTTGTCAGTGCCCAGAGCCGAATCAACGCCACTGATTTTCAGACACCACCCAGCTCATCCAAAGTGCATACCTGGTGGCACTGGGTCAACGGAAACATTACCAAAGACGGTATTACCAAAGATTTGGAGTCGATGAAACAGCAGGGAATTTCTGAAGCAACCATCCTGAATGTCGGGAGCTGGACTCCAATGGAAATTGTAAAGCCTCCTGTAAAATTCTACACCGAAGAATGGTTCGGAATGTATCAATGGGCACTTCAGGAAGCGAATAGACTGGACATAACCATTGGTGTACACAATTGCGACGGCTGGAGTACCAGCGGCGGGCCATGGATTACACCTGAAAAGTCGATGAAACAGTTTGTTTGGAGTAAAACAACCGTCGAAGGAGGACAGGATGTCAATGTGAAGTTGGAACAGCCGCAATCGTTACAGAACTTCTACCGCGATGTCGCCGTTGTTGCCTTTCCGATTCAGGAAAAGCTGAATTCCTATCAAAAAGCTGAACCCAAAGTGACCTTAAATAAAGAGGATACCGGCAGAATCTTAAATGATGGTAATCCGCTCAGCGAATTAAGAATCAAAGCCGGAGAGGTAATCAACATTTCATTTTCAACTGAATTTACTGCCGACAAATTGGTCATTTTCCCACGGATGGTGTTTGACTGGGCCGATATGAAAAAAATCAGTTCTCAGTTTATTCTTTCATCTTCAAATGATGGTGTCAACTACAATAAGATCTGCAATACGGAACTGGTGGGTGTCAATAAATTAATTTCGGTAATGTTTCCGGAAACCAAATCGAAATATTACAAACTGGAATGCCTCAAAAGCTGGGACAACTATTCTGTATCAGAAGTTGAATTATTAAAAGGCACGGAAAGCCCGGTCTATTCGCCCGGAATATCCGGATTACTGGAGAAAATCAGTTCAGTAAAAGCTCCGGATGAGAAAGATTATGATTTGACAAAACCAAACAATCTGAAAGGTATTCCTGAAAATTCAATGATCGATTTGACCGGATTGCTCAACTCCGATGGAATCCTGAAATGGAAAGCTCCAAAAGGGACCTGGCGGATTATCCGTTTTGGCTATACCACGACAGGAAAAATGAATGGCCCGGCGACTCCGGAAGGAACCGGTCTGGAAGTAGATAAAATGGATTCGGAAGCACTCGATTTTCATTTCAACAGCTTCGCCGGTAAATTAATTCAGGCTTCAGGAAAATACACAGGAAACACGTTTAAGTTTTTGCTTATTGATAGCTGGGAATGCTCGTTCCAGAACTGGACACAGAAATTTCCACAGGAATTTAAGGCTCGTCGCGGGTATGTTATCACACCCTGGATTCCCGTTTTGTGCGGTGAAATTGTTGAAAACACCCAACTTTCGGATGCCTTTCTGCACGATTTTAACAAAACGATTTCTGACCTCATCGATGTGAAATATTTCAAACATTTCGGTGAATTATGTCATCAAAATAAGCTGGAAATGCATACTGAAGTGATCTACGGAAACAATGGAGATTACCCACCATTGGATATTCTCCGGTCGAACAATTACCCTGATATGCCGATGACTGAGTTTTGGGCAACACCCAATAAAAACCAGTTTCCTGAATACGAGCCTTCCGACCGGCCAAAAGCCGACTTCCCGACATACGCGGCTTTAGCTTGCAACAAACAAATTATTGGTTCTGAAGCGTATACCGGCTATGCGCATTACAGCGAGTCGCCTGCCGGATTAAAGCCATTTGGTGATGCCGCTTTTTGTCAGGGAATTAATCAAATCATTCTGCATAGTTATGTACTCCAGGCTAAAGACCTGAAACCCGGAGCTACTTTGATGAAATTTGCTGCGCATTTTAACAGGAATAATCCCTGGTGGGAATTTGCCCGGGGCTGGATGGATTTCCAGTCGCGCGTGCAATACGTTTTGCAAAAAGGCGAACCCATCGTGGACGTAATTTTTTATGTAGGCGATCAGTTCCCGCAGTTTTTCAGCAAAAGTATCTTAAATGATCTGCCATACGGAATTCAGGCCAATGCCTGCAATTTCGAAATGCTTCAGAATGCAAAAGTCGTTGATGGCCAGATCTCTTTTGGCGGAAAGCAGCGTTTTCCGGTTCTGACTTTGCCCAATACTACAACCATGGAATTCGAAACCTTAAAGCAAATTGCCCGGTTGGTCAACGATGGCGCAGTTGTTTTCGGTCCAAAACCGATACAAATGCTTTCGGTTCCTGAAATCAAAAAAAGTACAGCTGAGTTCAGTAAACTTGCAGATGATTTATGGGGAAAAGCCGCCGAAAACCAATACGGGAAAGGAAAGGTCATCTCAGGAAAAACTATTGGCGAAGTATTGAAACAACTTAAAGTATTGCCAGACCTGGAAAGCAGCAACAACGATCCGAAGGAAATCATGTTCATTCATAAACGGATGGGCGATTTGGATGTTTACTATGTTTTCAATCAGCAGGATAAGCCAATGAACAGGGAACTGATTTTCCGGGTTGCCGGTAAAACTCCGGAAATCTGGAATCCTGAAAATGGTTCGGTTTCGAAACCAGCTATTTATTCTGTTGACAAAGGACAAACACGGCTACCACTGGCATTCAAAGCTCACGAATCCAAGCTGATTGTTTTTAGAAATGAAAAACCTAAAGATTTTATTCAGGCAGTTACTTTCTCCGGAAAACAAATCTTTCCACAGCAGCAATCGGATAGTAAGACTGAAATACCGCAGGCAACTTTCAAAAACGGTAAATTCAGTTTCACCACCGCTTTGAGCGGCGACTATTCGTTCACAACCAATGCAAACCAAATCCTGAAAAAGAGTTTGGTTCAGGCAGAAAGTGTTGAAATTACCAAGCTGAAAGGAACAATTGACTTCTTCCCTATTTCGGATGAAATCATTGCTCCGGTTGAGATTACCCAATTAAAATCAATGACCGAATTTGATCAGCCGGCCATAAAATACTTTGCCGGAAAAGCTAAATACAGCATCTCATTTGCCGCTCCCGAAGGTTTTGTATCAGAAAGCGATTCAATTGTCCTGAACATCGGAAATATGGATGCTACTGCCGAGGTTCGGTTAAACAGAAAACTGCTGGCCAATGTCTGGATGCCAAATTCCGAACTGGTCGTTTCAGGTTTGCTAAAACAGGAAAACAAGCTGGAAGTTACCGTTGCTGACGTTTGCCGCAACCGGTTTATCGGCGACCTGATTCAATACGGAATGATCAAAAGTCTCTTTACAACATCGCCCATAACGACCATTCTGAACAAGGATTTGCCGTTGAAACCATCAGGACTGATGGGACCGCTGAAATTGATAAAATATACGAAACAGTCAGGCATTTAATGAGCTATCTTTGATCCTTAAAACAAACTAAACTGACCGAATCAACCATGAACAAATTCAAAAAATTATTCCTAATCAGCGTTTTAATTCTAATAAATTTTGGAGTTTTTGCACAAATTCCAGCCGGAGGTATTTCGCTGATCAAAGAAACCCTTCCCAATTACACCAAAGGCGGAGCCGGAATACTCACTTCAATTTCAATTACAGGCCAGCCTTTTACACAAGGATTCAAATTGGTGACTGCAGCAAACATTGTCAATCCATGGGATTCACAGATTACCTTCACTAAAACTACCGGAATTGAAACCAACGATGTGGTACTGATTGCATTTTATGCCCGGACAACAGCATCAGTTCAGGATTTTGGAGTAGGTTACCTGAATGTTTGTATCGAAGACAATAAAACCTACGATAAACAGGTCTATTTCAGAGTATCCATTGGAGCCGACTGGAAACAGTATTTTGTTCCCGTGAAATGCAAATCGGCTTTGGCTTTGACGGCAGTTACCTACTCTTTTCATACCGGATTTTCTTCTCAGACCATCGAAGTGGCCGATGCCAAATTCCTGAATTACAAGCAGACGCTGACTTTAGAATCGCTTCCGGTTACTCCAATTACCTACATCGGACGCGAAGCCGATGCTCCCTGGCGGGCTGAAGCTGCCACTCGGATTGATCAATACAGAAAAGGAATTGCAGATGTGGTGGTATATGATGAGCAGGGACAACTGGTAAAAGATGCCACGGTTTCGATCGAAATGACCCGGCACCAATTTGGTTTTGGCTCCGCAGTTGATGGAACCCGCTTTATTAGCGATGCAGTTTACCGGAAGAAAGTGTATGAACTGTTCAATGAAGTCGTGCTTGAAAACGATCTGAAATGGCCGGCTTTCAATCCCAATCCATCGTTCAACACCACCCGCACACTCGACTCGCTTGCAAGGCATGGCATTGTGGTTCGCGGTCACAACCTCGTTTGGCCAAACTTCGATTACAATTTGGCTTCGTTGAAGACATTGAGCACCAATCCGGTGGCTTTCCGGAACGAAATTGAGCGGCACATCGATCAGGCAACTTTGTATGCAAAAGGTAAAGTCATCGATTGGGACGTGATGAACGAAGGAGTCACCAATACGCAATTTCAGGCGATACTTGGCAAAGAAGTGATGGCCGACTGGTACAAACGGGTAAGGAACAACGACCGCGATGTGAAATTGTACATGAACGACTATGATATCATTTCTGTAGGAGGGACAAACACAACCCACCAGGACGGCTACTTTGAACTGATCAAATATATCGACAGTTTGGGAGGAAAAATCGAAGGAATCGGCATGCAGGGCCATTTTGACAGTAACCTGACCCCAATTACCAAAGTGTATTCCATTCTCGACCGTTTCGCCACACTGGGAAAAGAAATCAAGATTACCGAACACGACATCAACGTGACTCAAAGGGCAGTTCAGGCTGATTACACGCGTGATTTATTGACCATCGTTTTTAGTCATCCTGCTGTCAAATCATTCCTGACCTGGGGATTTTGGGCCGGCCAGCACTGGCTTCCTGACGGAGCTTTCTATGCGCTTGACTGGAGTATCCGACCACATGGACAAGCCTGGCTGGATTTGGTTTTCAACCAGTGGTGGACAAAAAAGACTGAACAAATAACTGATGCCACTGGAAAAGCTTCTTTTGATGGATTTCTCGGAACGTATAAATACACCATCACTTCCGGAACAAAGGTGCGCACCGGAACATTCAAAATCAACAATTCAAAACAAAGTGGTATCGCTAATCCTGTAGTTTTGACGTTTGACAAGACAATTCCTGACAATGTTTCCATCTCAACAACAAAATCAGCTTGTTTGTGCGAAGGCGAGAATGTCACGCTTCAGGCCAGCACAGGAACCAATCTGACTTACCAATGGTACAAGGGAACAGAATTATTGCCAGATCAAAATTCAGCCATTGTTGCTTCTCAATCCGGAATTTATTCCGTAAAAGTTAAAAAAGGGCCGGTTGAAATCACCTCAACCCCAAAGGAGGTGAAAGTCAATTCGATTCCTCAGGCCATAATAACGGCCAGTGGCGATTTGGCTTTTTGTCCGACTGAGAAAGTAACATTCAGCGCCAATGTTTCGAATGATCTGAGCTACAACTGGTACAAAGGAACCGTAAAAGTTCAGGGTTCGGTGACTTCAATTGATGCGAACACTTCCGGAACTTACAGTCTGGTAACCAATGCCTACGGATGTTCTGCCCGGTCGGAACCGGTTACCGTTCAGGTTTATTCTTCCACCGATACAAAATGTACTACCGGATTGAATCAAAAACCGGTTTCGTATAAAGTTTATCCAAATCCGTTTAAGGGTTCGTTTACTCTGGAAACCAGCGTCCAGAATAGCATAGCAAGCACCATTGAACTTTTTAATGTCCTTGGAGAAAAAGTTTACAGCAAAGAATCCGATCAGTTGTCAGGCATCAACATTGTTCCGGCTGCAAGTCCGGGATTTTACACGCTTCGGGTGAGCAATAAGGAGGAAGTTCATACTTTTAAACTGATTGCAAACTAACTATGAAAAAATTGATCGGCATACTCCTGTTTTTTCTGACATTCCATGTTGCGTTCGGCCAGAATCTGATTACCAATGGCGGTTTTGAATCGGGAACTTCCGGCTGGTCGAGCTGGTGGTCGCGCGACAACAAAGGAAGTGCGACAGTTGTAAGTACATCGGCATATTCAGGAATAAAGGCTTTGCAAGTCAGTTTTACTGGCAGCCAGGACTGGTCGTACACGGTCAATAAACAATATTTGGTCAAGACCGGCGATCTGTATGAACTTTCGGCGTGGGTCAATGCCAGCACTAACTTTTCGGATGCTCAGTTGTCGGTTGAACTGATTGACTCGACTGGAACAGTTACCAACTGGGTGTATGGAACCTGTGCCTTTTCCAATACCGGCGGACAGTACAAAAAATTTACCAGTACTTTTAGTATTCCGGCAAAAGTAAAAAAAATCGTTCCGCGGCTCATGGGATATGGTGCAAGTAACTTCCTTGTTGACGAAGTTTCAATGACATTGTTGGGCAATTTAGTGGGTTCAAACAAAACCTACACGCTTGAAAACAGCCGGTTAAAATCGGTGATTTCGTATCCTTCCATGAAAATCACTACACTGGATAAACTGAACAGTAAAACTTATACAACAGAATCGCTTTATGAATATTCAGTGGCCTCCATAGACAGTTCTGTTCCTGAAAAATTGGTGATCAATGCCCACCATCTGACATATAAAATCGACCTGAAAATAGAGTTTAGCCTGTCTGAAAACACCCTGGATATCCGTTTAAAAGGTGATTCATCGGCAGTTTTGAAAGATAACCTTCATTTCCCGGGAGCCATTGCAAGCAAAGCGGCCGATTTTCTGGTGATTCCAAGAGGAACCGGAGTAATCTGGCCGGTGAACAAGAATTACTTTTCAAGCTCCTTTGTTTTTTACGACTGGAAATCGACCATGTCATTTATCGGAGTAACCGACCTGAAAGCAGGTTACATGA
>CAILJH010000065.1 GCA_903834475.1 uncultured Prolixibacteraceae bacterium
TTACAGAGACCGGAAATGATCTTTGTATATCTGATAAAACGGTGAGTACCTACAGAAGACGCATTATGGAGAAAATGGGTTTAAATAAAAATGTGGAACTCACGAAATACTGTATCGAAAACAATCTTGCTTACTGACTAAGCGTTTCGGATTCAATTTGCGCCCTGCCCACGTTTGTAACAGCTTGTCCCGATAAATATCGGGAAGGGGTAAATTCTTTTGAGTTTTCAACTCATGTTTTCATTGGGGTACGGGAAGCTTTCAGTTTACATCTTTTTATTTATGCGAATGTTTAGATTGCCGTTACAAACGGTAAAAATCCTACCCCTCGTTGCAAACGAGGGGTAACAGGTTGCACCTACAATTGTCCTGACTATTAAATTTCTACAAATATTTCGCCCCGAGCATTCGGGGCTGCTTTACATTGATCGAAAAGGTGCGGAGCACCATGATATTTGTAGAAAAAAATTAAGTGCCTGACGGTAAGGTGCAACGCACCGAAATAATAGATGATGCTATAGGCTTAACTTAACAGCATTGCCCTACAGGACAAAACAAAGCTTGTTATTCGACACTGCTACCTACATATTTACCCTACGGAAAATTTATCAACAGTTAAATTCATTGAACGTTATGGTTTTGTTCCGTAGCAGCGATGAATATTTTCGGTAATAGCTGAAAATCTAATCATCACCATAAATTGTTGTTTTGCAGAAGGCTGGCCAATATTGTACTATGGTATTCAAAAGAAAAGTTTACATTTGAATATCTGTAAACTAACATTCCGATGAATCGAAAACCAACTGCATTTTTGATTTTGCTCCTTCTGGTCTGTTTTTTCAATTGTGAAACATCCCTGGCCAAAGGAAAAATAAACCTCCTTTTACTCAGCGGAAAAAATAACCACGAATGGCAGAAAACTACGCCAAAACTTCAGGAGATATTCACTCAAAGCAATCTTTTTTCGGTGAATATCACTGAACGACCTGATACATTGTCCGAGAAGTCTCTCAAACCGTTTCAGCTGATCGTCAGCAACTGGAATGCATTTCCCGAAAAGTCACGGCAATGGTCTTCCGAAACCGAAAAAGCGATCATCAGTTTTGTGAGAAATGGCGGTGGTTTTGTCTTTGTGCATTCGGCCAGTGCCACGCATTACAATTGGCCGGAATTTCAGAATATGGCCGGAGGAACCTGGGGCGATAGCACCAAACACGGCAAGTTTGCACCATTTCAGGTTGAATTTTCCAAAACAGATCATCCGGTAACCAAAGGCATGGCGAATTTCCGGACCTCCGACGAATTGTGGGTGGATATGCGAATCAACGGAAAACCAACCGTTCTTGGAAATGCATTTGCACCGGCTTCAAACAAAGGTTCTGATGAGTTGGAACCCATTATTCTTAGTCAGCAAATAGGGCAGGGGAGATCATTTTTTCTGGTACTTGGACATGATGTTCGGGCGATGAAAAACCTTGGATTCCAGACTTTATTGCTGCGTGGATCGGAATGGGCAGCAAGCGGGAAGGTTACCCAGAAAATTCCGGATGAACTGAGTGTGGATAATCCATCCCGAAAACTTGCCTGGCAAAAAGATAAAAATTCGGTGAGCTTGCTGAATAACGATAAAATCGTCTGGCAGCATCGTTTCGATCAGGCAGAAGGGAAACCTTATTTTCATCCGCTATCAACCATGGACGGTTCTGTTCTCACCGGGCTTCGTCCTGAAGATCATCCCTGGCACCGCGCCATCTGGTTCTCGTGGAAGTTCATCAATGGTCTGAATTATTGGGAAGAAGACCGCATCACCGGAAAATCGGAGGGAATTACCGAACTGAAATCAGTCAAATACAAACTGAACAAACAGTTTGGTGCAGAATTTAAAATGGAACTCAGTTACCATCCGCCAGGCGGAGCCGATCTACTGAAAGAGGAA
>CAILJH010000066.1 GCA_903834475.1 uncultured Prolixibacteraceae bacterium
TCGAACTCCCAAATGCCTATGCCGCTTGCACGCGGGGCCAGTTCCAGTCGGGCAGACGATTGTCTTAATTTTTCTTCCGTTAGTTTCCGTTTGGTGATGTCATTTATCGTTGTTTGAATGGAAAGGGCACCACTATAAATGATTGGATTACTCTGAATTTCAACATCCATTATGGTTCCATCGAGTTTCAAATATTTCATTTCACTCTTTGGCGCTATCGTGTCATTATCTATAAACTCAGCAATTCGGTTATACACGAGTTGATGAAAATCCGGATGAATCCGCTCCATCATTTTCATTCCTATCAAGCTTTGGCCCGATTTTGCTCCGAACAGGATATTGGCTGAAGGGTTGGCAAAGGTAATTATGCCCTCACTGATAATAACTATCGCATAAAGCGATGATTCGATCATGGACTGGTATTGCCTTTTGCTTTTTTGCAGTTCTTCATTTTTTATTTTAAGCTCTACATTGGCAGCAATTAATTCTACTTCCCGGTTTTCTTTCTCGGTTTTTTCGAAAAAATGACTATCGGTCATCATTTCAAGCATCATCTGCAGTTCAATCTGATGCACTTCCAGCTCATGAACGAGTTTCAAAGTTTCTTCCACTGTAATTGGAGGCCCAATTAAGGATGGTAATTTTTCCAGAATCACTTCAGTCTTTTGTCGTAGAATTTCACCTTGCGATTTCAGTTTTCGTATCATATGTTATCTGGTATTGATATGAATTCATTTGGGCTAAAGTCTGTTAGCATTTTCTCCCATCAACCGATAACTAATGTTGACGAAAAAGAATAATCTTTTCATATTTCGGAATTTTCGAGCTAGAAACTAATTAACCATATTAAATGAAAACATAAAGATTCATAATAATAAGCGATATCCAATTTTTTTGGCGTGGACAAAACGTGGACAATTTGAAGAAATATCATAATAATTCAGGATTTTTAGGGGTTTTTCTTCGAAATGATTAAAACCGGGCGCTTATTTTCATCGCAATCACGTTTTACATTGTAAAATAACGCATTCGTTTTTTAAGTGCCTGACAACGATAGTCGTAGTAATTATTAAAGCCAAAAGCCAGAAAAAGTGCAGCACAGCAAATCCGATGTTCCGGAGTTTGTATCTCGGGTTGCTGCTGAAGAAAGTCGCTTAGCGACGAGCTCTTTGCAGGATGAAGCAGTGCCATAGAAAAAGTTTCGTCAGGCATGTCGTTTGTTAGAGACGCACGGCTGTGCGTCTTTACATGAGATTTATGGGGATACATTAGCTGACGGCAATGCATATCGTTTGGTATAGACGCACGGCCGTGCGTCTTTACACGATTTTTTTTTGGAACACGATAGCAGACAGCGAGGCCGGGCGACCTCTTTTTAGTTGCTTTCGCTTACCTCACAAAACTTTCCTAAAAGAGTTTCTGCAGTTTACCAATCCCAATTCCTGGTTGATCAATCAGGGTGACTTTACCATCAACAACCTGAACTCCTTGATATGGGTCGTTTGAAATCAGGAGGTTTCCATCCAGATCGGCCCAGTCGGCTTTTGGCGAAAGTTGCGCAGCGGCCGAAACTGCGCACGAAGTCTCATTCATACAGCCAATCATCACCTTCATTCCAAGTGATTTGGCAAGAATCAACATTTCATGAGCTTCGCGCATTCCGGTGCATTTCATCAGTTTAATGTTGATTCCGGAATAAACACCTTTGGCTTTCAGTACGTCCGGAAGTCGTTGCACCGACTCATCACCAATGGTTGGCAGCGGACTGTTTGCCGTGAGCCAGGCCATATCGTCGATCGCAGTTTTAGGCATCGGCTGTTCCACGAAAACCACGCCTTTTTCCTTGAGCCAGTGAATCATATCAAGCGCCATTTGCTTATCGGTCCAGCCCTGATTCACATCCACGCAAAGCGGTTTGTCTGTTACCGAACGGATGGTTTCAATCATTTCGCGGTCGGTATTTTGACCAAGCTTTACTTTTAAAATCCGGTAGGGAAGCGCTTCGGCGACTTTTTGCCTGACTACTTCCGGTGTATCAATGCCAATGGTGAACGAGGTATTTGGTGCATCAGCAGGGTCGAATCCCCAGATTTTATACCATGGCTGTCCCAGGATTTTGCCAACCAAATCGTGCAAGGCAATATCTACTGCAGCTTTGGCTGCGCAATTGCCGGGCATCACCGAATCGACATATCTCAGAATATCGTCCATTTGAAACGGATCTTTGAACTGACTCAAATTCAGAGAAGAAAGAAATTTGGTGGCCGACTCAATACTTTCGCCAAGATAGGGAGGCATGGAAGCTTCGCCAAAACCGGTAATGCCTTCAAATTCGATGCAGGTAAGCACATCGGGCGTATTTTTGCGTGAACTGTTTGCCAGGGTAAATGTGTGGCGCAATTGCAGATCGTATGGAATGAAGCGAAGCACCAATCCTTTTCCGGATGATTTATTGTTTTTATTTTTCATGGATGCAAAAACAGTTTCAATTCCTGATAACCCAAACGCTGCGGTTATTCCGGCAGTTCGTATAAAATTGCGCCGGGATAATGGAAGCCTCTCTTCAGGAGAAAGCCTCTCCCCAACCCTCTCCGAAGGAGAGGGAGTAGGAAGAGCCTCACCCCACCCCTCTCCAATTGGAGAGGGAGCAGAATCGCTTCGATTTGAAATATTTTGGTTCTTAGACATCTTTATTCAGTTGATAGTTTTTTCAGTTTCTCCAGATCTGATTCAAAGCAACTCTTTAAGTCCTCCCTTTCGGGGAGGATTTAGGAGGGGCTTCAATACCACGGATGATCCTTCACCAGCACAATTCCTTCTGTATTCAACGAATTCATGATCCGGCTGGCAGCGACAAAACCTTTCTTTTCAGTGAGTTTATACCTTGGATCTTTTGGATCGAGGCTGTTAATGCGCACATATCCGGATGCATTCAGGTATTCTTCATTGCCCAAATAAATACCTACGTGGGTAACATGTTGGGCACTGCGGCCAAAGAACAGCAAATCGCCGGCTTGTAAATTCCGGTAATTGGTAAAATCGGGATGCTCGCCATACAATGCTTGTTGCGAGGCATCGCGGGTAAGAATGATTCCCTGTGAAAAATAGGCAATTTTGGTTAATCCGGAACAATCCATCGCCTTTGTTGAAGTTCCTCCCCAAAGATATGGAACACCCATCAGCTGATTGGCAACCGAAAGAATAGCTTTCACATCAGGTTTTTGGCTGGTCCATTTATTCCAGGAAATGCACTCATTTTTTTTCACAAATCCGCTGCGGCCATCAGGAAAGTGCACTTTTAAAAATCCCTTGACTTCAGCCTCGACTTCGAATAAATCACCTAAAACCAGATCGGAGACCAGACTGCCTTTTCGACTGGACGAATTCAGCGCATTCCCGTTAATCCGGTTGAAAA
>CAILJH010000067.1 GCA_903834475.1 uncultured Prolixibacteraceae bacterium
GCCACCACCTGCCCAATAATGGAAGAAACGGTGAGTTCTCGATCCTTATGGGCTTTTGTACCTACGCATGTAATTGCCAGAAAAACCAGACAAACCGTTTTGGATTTATAAACGTTTGCCAGAAAAGTCAGGTTTTGCAGTTTGGTTACCAGTGAATTAAATGCAGGTATATAGATTCCATTTGCTGTAAAATAACCCAATTGGTTCAGGTACATCGACATGAACAATAGCAGGTAACTAAAGAAACGAAATCCTTCATGTAATTTTTCCAAATCTCTGTCTTCTGTCATGGTGATGGAATTAGAAGCCCCCCTGAATCCCTCCTTCGGCAAGCTCAGGAAGCGCCGAAGGGGGGACTTTGGGAATGCAGATTGCTTAATGTGTCTGTTTTAAGAATGTATATTGTCCTTTTGCTTAAATTATTTCAAAGTTTTGGCTTTCATTATATCCTTATTTTTCAAGCTGAAACTGAGTTTTCGCCCGGTGTTCCCCAATGCTTTTTCACCCAGTTCGATCTTCAGAATACGCTTATCCGGAATGGTCATTTTTTGAATCACAAACACTTCCCGAACGGTAACCTCACCCGGAATTCGCTGCACCTTGTTCTGCTGGTACTGCGGAAATACCTGATACTCCTGAACATTGGTGGCTTTGGCTTTTTTCTTGTCAGTGATCCAGAAGTTGAAGCTTTCGATATCATAAGCCATGTTCGTTTTATTGGTGATCTGAAGCTCAAAAAACATCGCATCGTTTTTCAGGCTGATGGAGTTCAGACGAATTTTAATCCCATCTTTTTCGGTCTTGCGCTTTCTGAAATTACATCTATGCCGAACCAACACCTGATCGCAAAGGTCTTTCAGAAGATAATCAGGCATCATTTTTCCGGAAAAGGTCATTGCCTTTTGTGAATCAAAAGTTTCAATCGGATAAGTAATTGTTGCATCGTTACCATACAGAAGTTCGAAGGAATAAATCCGGTCGGCACAAACTACAGTTAGTGAAGTTGACTTTTCAAAGGGCTGCACAGCTTTGACCCGGATCAGGTTGGATAATTCAGGAACAACTTCTGCCTGAACAATCGAATAATCTCCGGCTTGTAAATAGTTCACTTTATCGGGGCAAATCAGATGACTGGTTTTACTATCAGATACGGTAAGTATATTCTGAGCAAAAGTGGAGATGTAGAAAAATGCAAAAATGGAAATGACAAAAAAAGTTTTCATGGTTATTTGCTTTTATTGATTAAATAAACGAAGGTATTTTTCTTAATAGTGACTTTCTTGATTTTGATCATCCGGAGAATGGACTGTGCTGTTTTGTCAGCTGCCTGAACCCCTGCATAAGCCAGTGGGTTGTTGGTAAACCCAAACATAGACGAGGTATTGGTGCTGCTCCCCACTTCTTTAGCCACTTTTCTGGAGGCATTGTTGGGAACATACAGACCTGGCAGTCCGTCCAGATCGCAAACAGTAACCTGAACAGGAACAAACTTTTCACCAACCGGAATTTGCAGAACTTCGATCTGAAGTCGTTCGTTGCTGACTTCACAAATGCCATACAGAAAAGTGTTGACCGGGATCTTCACTCCGTTCAGCCAGGCTTCTTCCAGTAGTCGCAGCTTCACACGGTTGCCAGTTAGAACGGTGGTGGTTTCGTAAACTTCAGCTTTGATTACAGGAACCGCCGTTTCTTTGGGTTTAAATCTGGACTTTCCGCCTTTCTCCAGAGTAGAACGGTTATTCTTTTCAGCTTCCAGCTTTTGGTTTATGGAGGTTGTTTCCTTCAGCCGGATATTCAATGAATCGTTTTGTTTTGCCAGTCTGCTGTTTTGCCGGAATACCTTGTCCAGTTCTTCAATACCGGTTGGAGCAATTGCTGTTAATCCCTTTTCAACATCAGATTTCTTTTTGTTTTTCTCGTACTGATTTGAGTCAGCACCCTCATTTCGTGATTTTGCTTCAGTCTGGCTGTTTTCCAAATCTTCCCTTACCTTCCTTTCCTTTTGTTGGATATGTGCCATAAGGTCAGTGGAAACATCAGCATCCATTTCAGGAACAGGATCGTTTTTATACAGATGTTTCTTTTCAGAAAGTAACTTTTCTTCATTTAGATCTTCTTCAGCCAAAGGTTCCTCATTAGTTGAATCGCTCTCGCCTCCGATGTTGTAATCGTGACTGGTGGTGACTTCCTTCTTCGCAGAATAGTTGTCCATTTTATCGTAAATCGCGACACTTTTATCAGCATCTGGAAGGGTGTAATTGGCTCCCTTAACCGCTTGCTGCTCTTTTTGTTTCTGTTCTTCCTTTTCCTTCTTTTCGCCGCCTCC
>CAILJH010000068.1 GCA_903834475.1 uncultured Prolixibacteraceae bacterium
AAAATAGGCACTGGTGTATGTATACCGATAAAACAAATAAGGATCCCTTGAAATGGAAGTTGGATACCTATACCGTTGTTCTGGAAGGTTCAAGCCTGAGTTCTGTCGCACTTCAGGATATTGTAATCCTGCGGTATTCCGACGTGTTGCTGATGCAATCAGAACTTACAGGTACTGCTATTAATTTGAATCTCGTCAGAGCTCGCGCCGGTTTGCCACCTGTTGCCTATAGTATTGAAAATCTGAGAAAAGAACGGCGTTACGAACTTGCTTTCGAGGGGTTGCGTTACTATGACCTGCTCCGCTGGTATGGAAAAGACGCAGGTGCCATTATTGATCAGAATCAAAACGGCGGTGACATTTTAAACGACAAAGTGCCTGCGAAATACAATGCCGATTTAACGGTCAGAGTCCGTGCAACCGGTGGTTTTTTTCAGATCCCTGAGTCTGAAGTCTCCCTGTCGAATGGGGTACTCAAACAAAATGATGGCTGGAGTGGTGCTGATATTAATTTGTAGAATTTCGACCTGATTATTCACTGGCCTGATTTATTGGGCAGATTTTCAGAAGTATAAATTCCGGATATTGAAAGCACTGGAAGAATCAAGAATTGACCTCGCTGGAGAAATCCCGTGAGGTCAGTTTATAAAGGAACGCTTCGATTCTATGAACGAAATGCAATTTAATTACAAATTTCAGCTTTTAAGAACTCTTCAGCATTGGATAGGTGATATGGCAGATGTTCAATTTGTTTTTCAAAACTGGCAGTAACTTCTGATTCTTTAATGCCGGTGATTGCCTGTCCTTCAATCTCGACAAGCAGTTCAGCCCGGCAGATATCGGCAACAACATATAAGATTGGCAAAAAGGGAAAATAGTTAAAGCAGATAGTTTTCACCTGAACCAGGTCTTTACTGTGTTTTACATACACCCGTAAATAAGTGATGGTGGCATCTTCAGTGCTTTCTATTCCGTGTTTAAACAGGTTTTCACTGGAAATCAGACTCATAATATTCTGAATGGTCATTTCAGTTTGTTGAGCAACAGATAATTTTAAATTGCTGACTTGCCCGATTATTGCTGCAGTGCCCGAAATGAAAATCAATTGACTCTCCGGAGTATTCAGGATTTTTGCACGTTCAAATTTTGGTGTAGATCGGGAGAAATCGGGCATGGCATGGTTTTCGGCAAGCACGTCTTTTGAGTACGAAAAGGCATCCACCTGAACCGGACTCTTTACAGCAACAATTGACTTTTCATCTTCGAATCGTGCAGCAATCATGTCAATAATAATTCCGCCACAATCAATGCCAATGCCGGTTGCAGCCGGATAACCATTTTTAAAATTGGCAGACTGGTAAAATTTAGAACGAACATCGTTAAAAATCTGGTAATGCTGGCTGCTTGAATTATCGTGATAAAAATTACCGGTAATTTGCTCAATATAATTCCATTGACGAACGATATCCGAAAACTCCATTTGTTCTTCGAGCAAAATATTCTGAAGTTGCCCGAATGCGGCCTCACTTTGATGCAAAATGTCCGTGGTTTCGGTTGTTTGACTTAATCCTGAAGCAACAACCATTTTCAATGGACCGCGTTGAAACACAATCCATGAAGATTGCTCGTTTTGCCTGCGTGTAATGTCGTCGGGTGAAATGCCTGTGAGATAGGTCAATTCCAATGCAAGTGAACCATTTTCGGGTGATTGTACAAGGATAGATGTCGGAGGTATTTCATCATAAAAATCCTTTGCGCAGGCTAATAAGTTTTGTTTGCCTGTTAGGTATTCTGAATTTGAAGTGGCCTCAATAAAGATGGTTTGCCTGATTATTTCATGAAGAAAGAAACCTTTCTTCATTGAAATTTCTTCCAGTTGCCGGTAACAGTCGGCAAGTTGATCGTAATGTGTTTCACCCTTTAAAGGAAAGAGACACAGGTTATTCAGAACTAATTCAGACTCTTTGGAATAAGACATTGAAGTTATTTTAAAATTCGTATTCGGACGAAAAAATATCAGGTTCGTGTATTTGTTTTGAAATATACCGAATAAATCAAACCAAATTTATGACTTCAGAGCAGGATGGCAATCAATCAATAAATCTACCTCTACATATCTTTTTTTTTACTCATGTAAAGGGTTCATTGTC
>CAILJH010000069.1 GCA_903834475.1 uncultured Prolixibacteraceae bacterium
TAGACTCTACTCTGGGTGTCATTATTCTTACTTCGAAGTGTGGTAATTTCTTGTAAGATACTGATATTCAGAGTATTATCCAAATATTTTAACACTTATTTTGCTGATAATCAGCTATTTATATTTTTGTCATGTACTAAGAAAAAAATTATAAATTTGCTACTATGATAAAACGAATTTATATAGATACTTCTGTTTTTGGAGGATATTTTGACAAGGAGTTTGACAAAGAAACTAAACCTTTTTTTGAGAGAATACTGGAAAAACGGATTAAGATTCTTGTTTCAGAGATATTGGAACTGGAGCTTTATCGAGCACCAAGTTATATTCAGGATTTCTTTGAATCAATTCCCTTTGAGTTGATTGAAAGGGTTGAACTGACTGACGAAGCAAGAGATCTTGCCGAAAAGTACATCCTGGAAAAGGTTGTTGGAAAGACCAGTCGTGCAGATTGTCAGCATATAGCATTGGCAACAATAAATAAAGCTGATGTGCTGGCTAGCTGGAATTTTAAACACATCGTGAATCTTGAACGAATAAGAGGATATAATTCTGTTAACTTTAGAGAAGGTTATCAGATGACAGAAATTCGGACACCAAAAGAGATATTTAATTATGAAAACGACAACCAATAAGACGGATTTAGTAAAAAAAATGCGTGAGATACGCGATAAATTCAGTATTGAGATCATGGATATGACTTTTGAGCAGGAAAGGGAATATGTCAAAAATCAATTGGCTGAATTGAAGTTAAAAAGACATGGCAAACAACACACTGTATAGCCACCTTTCTTAAACAAGAAAAGTGGAGGCTTTCATTACAAGACTATCTGTAAATTCATTATACCTTTTAACATCAGGTTCTTTCGCCAAAATGAAAAACCTACTTTCAGCCGTGTAAACGATCGAAAGCAGGTTTTTAAAGATTGAAAATAAAGGTTAAACTTCTTTTCCCATGATGTTTAATTTTCCTAATATCCAGAAAATTAATGAAAGTACCACACCGATGATGGCTGCAAAAGCCATTCCTTTCAACTGTACTGATCCAATTTGGATGCTGGCACCGCTGACACCGACAACAAAAGTGATTGCACCCAAAACCATGTTGCTGTTTTTGCTGAAATCAACCTTTTGTTCCACGAACATGCGGAATCCCTGTACTGCAATTACACCATAAAGTAACATGGTAATCCCACCCATTACGGCACTTGGAATGGTTGAAATAGCAGCTGAAACTTTTCCGATTAACGAAAACGCAATGGCAAGCAAAGCTGCTCCGCGGATAATCCATACTGAATAAACACGAGTGATGGCCATCACGCCAATGTTTTCGCCATAGGTTGTATTTGGAGGCGAACCTGCAAATCCGGATAAAACATTACTGATTCCATCGCCAAGCAAGGATTTATGCAATCCCGGATCTTTCATCAAATCCGTTTCGGTAATTTTACCGGTAACAATCAGGTGGCTGATGTGTTCGGCCAGTACGACAATACAGGCAGGAGCTATAATGACAATCGCGTTGATATCAAAAACAGGAGTTTGAAATTTTGGAAGTGCAAACCAGGCGGCATTTCCGATTACAGCTGTGTCCACCATGCCCATTCCGAGAGCCAAAAGGTAACCGGCAACCACTGCAAATAAAATTGGAATAACCTGCATAAATCCTTTAAAAAGAACTGAACCTGCGATACCCACAATCAAGGTAAACATCGAAACAAATACCACATTGGAGCTCATTACAAATGGCTGAACCACCTGACCAACATTGGCCGGCCATGGAGCCAGACCAGCCTGCTGAGCCGCAACCGGAGCCAGTTCGAGTCCGATGATGGCAACCACAGCACCCATAACGGCAGGAGGCATCACAATGTCGATCCATTTAATTCCCCAGAATTTGACTACAAACGAAATCAGGATAAAAAATAACCCAAAGAAGATAAATCCGGATTGCGCATGAGTAAAGCCACCATAAGTACTGATAACCAGCATGGCCGGCGCAATAAAAGCAAAGCTGGATCCCAGATACGCCGGAATACCACCTTTGGTTACCCAAGTATAAATTAAGGTTCCAACACCATTCATCAGCAACGCAATTGCAGGATCAACGCCAAGCAAAATAGGGACCAGGATTGTTGCACCAAACATTGCAGTTAAATGCTGAAAACTTAGAGGAAGGCTCTCTAACAGGGGAAGTTTTTCATGAATACCAATAATTCGTCTCGCCATTTTTTAGTTCTCCTTTTTTAATTAGTTTAGGTTTTTTACATAAGATTTGTCGGTTTGTTCTAAACCGCTATGAATGTAATCATTGTTTTTAAGTCAGGATTGTCGGTGAGTGAATAGATATGCACAAAAATTGTTAGCAAAGTCAACCTGAACAGTGGTCTGACTCTTTCGTTTTTGTGGTTTGTTTTGCGGTAGTGTTGCTAATCAGTCAATTGACTCAGCCGGTCGATAACCACTGCACCAGCTGCCTGAAGCACTTCTTTGGATTGATGTCCGTTGGCGAGTAGAATGCACGGGCAGCCCAATGCATTTGCAACTTCAAAATCGTGAACGGTATCGCCAATTAAAACAATTTCTTCAACATCCAGTTTCAAATCAGAAATCAGGCGATGTCCGTTTTCAAGTTTGGAAACTGCATAATGATTATCAAGGCCGGAAACGTGCTCAAAAAAGTGGCTGATCCGAAAATGATTCAGGCATTCTTCCAGAATATCCTGTTTCATGGCCGAAAGAATAAACTGGCGGATTCCGATTGAATGGAAATAACTTAAAACCCTGAATGAATCTATGTGAAGCTGGCACCCAATAACCTGATCGTTATATCGTTCAGTGAATTCGAGAGCCGGAATTTCAAAAGGTTCATTCCGGAAATCAAAGCCAATCTTCTGATAATAATTTTTGACGGGGAAAGAAAAGACGTCTTTGTAGCCGGAAAGCGAAAGAGTTTGAAGATCGCGTTTGTCGAGCATTTCATTGATGGTCTGAACACATAACTCTACGTCATCGAGCAAGGTGCCGTTCCAATCCCAGATGATGCCTCTGATCTGACTGAGCATTTTCTAAATCAGCGAATTGCGTTTGTTGATGAGCGGATTGACATACATTTGAAGGAACATGGTCCGAATAGTCTCCGGATCGCCTGATATCTTGGCAACAGCTTCTTCAACCAAAGTTTCAAACTTTTGAAACTGCTCTTTGGTATAATGTTCGGTGTTAGTACTGGTATGATTGAGTAGGTCTTCAGCAATATAATTGTTTGGCCAGAGCCTGAAATTGCGGTAGATTTGCCGGTCAATATAATCGGCAAGCTTTTCAATCTGGGCAGATGTGGTTTCTTCGCTTGAAATTAAATCTAGTTGAGTTGAAATTGGCTCACCAAATCCAAAATGAACATGTCCTTTCGGATTAACCAAGCCATGACCCATGCTTCGCAAATCATCACTTTGTGTTTTTTCGAAGCCTTCAGTCTGTTTCCGGTAGAGTTCGTCCACCTTTGAAATACCGCAAGGTTCAATCTCATAAGAAATTGAAATCGGAACAATTCTCAGTTCATTAAAGCCTTCTTTAAATTCCTTATGGTTGCTCAGATTCAGCATTTTTAGCAATGCCTGTTGTGTTTTATCGTTTCCGTCCTTTGTCCTTCCTTCGCGTTGGGCAATCCAAACAGAAGTGTGATTCATGGTAATACCTCGACGGATATATTCTGAAAGTTTTTTGGATGCCATTAGTAATTCACGGACCGGAAGGCCTCTTCGAACAACAAATGCACGGTTCAATTTGACCGCATATTCAATCCATTTCTCAATTAACAGATTATTTCCGATGGCGATTTCAGTGGTATTCATTCCTTCCAAAACAATCAAAAAATTTATGAAGGCCGAATCAAGAATAATATCGCGGTGATTAGAAATGAACAGGTAACTCGTATGCTTATCGAGCCTTTCCATTCCGCTCGATGTCAATCCATCAGTTGATGGCTTCAGTATCAGGTCGTTTATCAGATTATAAACGAATTCGTGTTGTAATTCCTTTACCGTGGTCAAATCAGAAAGCAATAATTTGACCTGATCAATTTTTGCCTGATCTTTAAAAAGATAAAATAAGATGCGTTGAAATCCTTCATCATGAATCAGTAAATTCACATAATGATTTACCTCCGAATCATTGAAAGGTCGAATATCGTCGAAGTTAATTTTGTGAAGCATTTCTGTTTTTTTGTCGGGCAAAGATAATAATTGAGATCGAAGATGTATCAGAATTGCCTATTATTTTATTTTTTCAAGAGACTCCTAACAGGCTGATTTGGTACATATTGAAACATTAAATTAAACAGCATCCCAATAATATTTCTAAATGGTAAGCTTGGATTGGATCAAAACAAACAGCGATGAAAAAAGTTAAAACTGGTATCGAAGCTGTAATTTCAGTTCCGATCGGGTTGATGAGTCGGCACTTTCAACTGTTTCTTTTTGAGCAAACTGGTGTGTCGTGGCAAATTTAATCCAAAGGCAAAAACTACTGGTGAATTTATATTGGATGTTGAAAAAGGTCCGGATTCCGTTTCCATAAAGAGCCGGAACCGAAAATGAATAGAGAACATCATTTTCACAGGCATACAATCGCGAATTGTATCCGCCGGTCTTGAAATAAGACAATCGGCCATTCATTGTGTACGGTTTGTTAAGAGGTTTATAAACAATATCCTGAAGTATCAGAAGTCCTTTTTCGCTGTTCGATTTTGAATAGTAGGAAAGTTCCACCCTGCTTTTCAAACTTATTTGCTCGTTTAAAATCTGTGCATAATTGAGCCGAATCCGTTTAATTAACTGGCTTTGATTATATTTCATTATTCCGGATATTTCCTTCTGGTCTTTCTCTTCCTGAAAAAATCTCAGATAGAAGCTGGTTTGACGGCTTGGATTGTATGAAAACTGTGACATGAATTCCGTTCCGATTGAAGGGGCTGCTGTGGTGTATTTTATCCATTTATTTTTGAAAAAATCAACATAAGCGCAAACAGACCATTTCGGAGCGGGGAAAAATTTCAGCCCAAAGTAGAGTGCGTGTTCGTCGTTTATGCGTGAAGATTCGGTGAACGCATTGGAGAAAAAGCTGAAATATGTTTTGTTAATGTTCCGGTAAACCACCGACAATTCTGCATTTGGAGCGGGTTTTAGCATAAGTCCGGCAATTAGTGCCTTTCCTGAATTTGCACTTGTAGCGGCTTCTCCATAAAAATAAATTTTGTTAATTGATCCCTTCCAATCGAAACCAGCCACAAGATTCTCCTTTCCATTGGGTAAAAACTGATTGTAAGGTTCAGCGTCACGAATCATTTCTACATTAAAACGGTTATAAACAGTGGTGACTCCAAAAACCCAGCGTTCGTAAGTATAACTCATGTGACCTCCGGTAGTAAACTGGCTGATAGCATTCTCGCCTGCAATTTCTGAACCGGTCCGGTGATATCCGCTGGTCTGAAAAGCGCCAAAATATGGGTTTCTTTCCAGCGTATCGACACTGGCATCTATTCGGTTCAATGAAATAAAGGGCGAAAAAATAAGATTTCGGTATTTGAACTTTCCTGCTAATCCTCTGAAAAACAGGTTTTCGTCGGACGATGAATACGAACTGACCAACTGGTCGGAACGAAAAATCTGTGTTGTTTCAACTGATTTCCCCATTGAAAAACCCTGCCAGGCAACCAATCCCTGACCAAAGCGAACGTGATAATCACCGGCAAAAATGCGGTTATCCGCTTTTCCAACTTTGAAATTTAAAAAGGCACTGTTGTAATCGAATCCCAGTTTGTTCGATTGGCTGAAAAATGATTCGCCGGGATCTTTTTCACCTGTAAATCCATATTCAAGATTGGCCGACGTGTGCCTTAAACGAAGGTAATATCTCTCAGGCGAACCTTCATTTTCCGTTGATCCAGATTGGCTTTTATAAGAGAACGACCTGGAGGTTCTAAGAAACAAATCGTCGGAAGCACCTTTCTTTGCCGGAGTTTTCGCCTCACTTCCGAAACTGATAAATGGCTCAATCTTCTGCAAAATATCCGGAGTAAAATCATCAATTGAAGCCATTTCGTAGATGCTGTAAATTGTCCCCGTTTTCTGTCTGAAACTGATCAGGTTATCAATTTGCAGATCAGATAACAGGTGCAATCGCATGAGTTCTTCGCTCGTTGCTGTATTTATCGGGACAGGATTCTGCTTCAGCCGGATCAGGTCATCCAGTATTTCCTGAAAATCAGTTTCATCGCTCATGTTTTCTCCGGTCGATTCCAGCAAATCTTCAACTATCTTTTGCAGCATTGGATCCTGTGCAAACGACAAATTCGCAATGACAAAAACCAATATGAAAAGCAAGATTTTCTTCATCTTCAAAATTGATATTGAAAGCTTACCGAAGGTGAATTTCCTAAATACTGATTGTAGGAACCGGCCAGATTCACAATGATTTTCTTAACCTGAAAACCCAATCCTGCCGACAACTGATATGGTTTTCCGGAGAAACCTGCCCGTAAAAAGAGTTTTTCAAGAATCGTGTACTCCATTCCGGTCTTGACCGTGAGATGGCTGCTCAAATCATGTTCGAGTTCGGAAGACAAGCTGAAAACATTTGAAAGGTGGAAATTGGCTCCAAAATTTAACCGCCTGGGGAACTGATAGGTTCCCGATATGGTTGCGATTCCTGTTTGGTATGGATTCAGAACATGAATGCCCAGAATCAGCTGGTGTGAAAGTAAATATTGAACACCAAGCTCAATGCCTGAAGAACCGGCGCTCTGGTTATTTTCCGGCAGATAGATTCGGTAATAATTAAATTGGACACCAAAATTTAGCTTTGGAAAGATTTGCCTCGCATAGGCCAAGCCATATTTTTCCTGCCGGAAATTGTTTTTTCCGAATTGAGAAATTGTTACTGCAAAAACGGATGATTGAACTGGTATTGAAAAAACCAGTGAACGGGCAGATAATTCGCTGATCAGAAACCGATTCTGAAAAGCACCTCCGATTTCAGTCCGGGAGATTTGCGCCAGACCTGCCTGGTTCCCGTAAACCGACCAGATGTCCGACAAACCAACAGAAGCCCCTGCAAGCGACTGAATTCGTGCTCCGGATGTGAACATTTCCTGTGATCTGACCCCCAGAGCCGAAAACAAGATCGACCCCAATAATAAAGCAGGTAACAATTTCATAACCTTCAGGAAAAAAAGGTTCCTGAAGTGAAACGCAGGAACACGGTTCTTTCCCTACAAGTTACAACTATTTTGTTTACGAGTCAAGTCTAATTCGTTTTAAATCTGAATTTTATCTCGGCCAGGTCGTTGTTGGCCTTTTCGATTTTTAGCTTTAAATTCTCTTTAAACAAATCGAGTTTGTAAGCCAGAACCGGATCTCCCAGAGCCATCATTTGAACTGCCAGTATGCCAGCATTTTGAGCGCCATTTACAGCTACTGTGGCAACCGGAATCCCCGGAGGCATCTGCACGATGGCCAAAAGTGAATCCAATCCGCTTAATGAAGCATTTATAGGCACACCAATAACGGGTAAAGTCGTCATAGCCGCAATAACACCAGGCAAATGCGCAGCCATGCCAGCTGCAGCAATAATCACCTGAATGCCACGGCCTCTTGCCCCTTTCGCAAAAACTTCAACCGCATCAGGGGTTCGATGTGCCGACAAAGCATTGATTTCAAAAGGTATTTCAAACTCGTCCAGTATCCTGGCTGCTGCTTCCATAACACTTAAATCGGAAGTGCTGCCCATGATAATACTTACTTTTGCTTCCATCTTTTACGAAATTAATTTTTTCAATGCGAATTAGTTTTGTTACTTTGTCGCTTCATTTTTCGCGTAAGGAATTGAAAAATAAAGAAGATAAATTTTACTGTAAACATAGAAAATTTCAACTTAAAGCCTAATGAAGAACGTAACTATTAATGACCGGGAATTCGAAATTTTCATTCCTTACGAAAAGATCAGAGCTATTGTCGAAGAAATGGCAGAAAAAATGAATAAGGATTTCGAAGGCAAAAATCCATTGTTCCTCTGCATTCTGAATGGTTCCTTTATGTTTGCCGCTGAAATTTTCAAACGTATATCACTGCTCGATGCTGAAATTTCATTTATTAAACTGGCATCTTATTCAGGTACACAAACCACTGGTTCAGTAAAACAACTGATTGGTCTCAACGAAGATTTGACCGGTCGTACGGTTGTTGTTCTTGAAGACATTGTTGATTCAGGAATTACCATGACCAATACCATCGAACAAATAAAAGCCAAAAATCCTGCTGAAATAAAGATTGCCACATTGCTCCTTAAACCAGAAGCTCTTCAGATAAAAGTCCAGCTGGACTATATCGGGCTCGAAATCCCGAACGATTTTATCGTTGGTTACGGTTTGGATTACGATCGAAAAGGCCGCAATTTGATTGATATTTATAAAGTAATCAATAAGTAACCAATCCTTAAATGTTAAATCTTGTTTTATTTGGACCTCCCGGTGCCGGAAAAGGCACACAGGCCGATTTCCTGATTAAGAAATTTCATCTGACGCATCTGTCAACCGGTGAACTGCTGAGAAATCAGATTGCAGAACGAACTGAGCTTGGAAAGAAAGCTGAGCTATACATGGACAAAGGATTTTTAGTTCCAGATTCATTGGTGATTGAAATGCTTAAAAATGAACTTCTTGAACACAAAGAGGTGACCGGTTATGTTTTTGATGGTTTCCCGAGAACAGTTGAACAGGCCAAAGCTTTGGATGAAGTACTGAGTAAAAATGGAACTGAGATAGCAGGAATGTTGCTGCTTTCTGTCGAAAAAGATGAACTGATCAAGCGTTTACTGGCCAGAGCAAAAACTTCAGGGCGTCCCGATGATCAGGGTACTGAAATCATTGAAAACAGAATTCATGAATATGATGAGAAGACCAGACCCATCAAAGATTATTACGCAGCACAAAATAAATTTCACCGGATCCGTGGCATGGGTTCTGTCGAAGAAATTGCAGAACGACTGATCGAAACTGTTTCTGCATTATAAGATTCTGATTTTTAACATCAAAGACGAATGGTTCACCAGCCATTCGTCTTTTTTTGTTATCTTGCGCCACAGAAAAATGGTCAGTGATCAGTCGCAGTAGTCATTTGCTTCTCGTCATTAAAAAGTCATTCCTTTTCGTCCTTTCTTCAAATGACAATCAATGACCATTAAATGACAATCAATGACGAACACTTGGAACTTTAAATTTGGAACTTTTTAGATGGCAGATACTAATTTTGTTGATTACGTTAAAATATACTGCAAATCAGGAAACGGCGGCCCCGGATCCGCGCATTTCAGGAGAGAAAAATCGGAACCAAAAGGTGGTCCGGATGGGGGCGATGGTGGTCGAGGTGGACATGTTATCCTGACGGGAAATGAGCAAATGTGGACGCTTCTGCACCTGAAATACCGCAAACATATCTTTGCCGGTCACGGTGAATCGGGAGGAAAACAACAAAGCAGCGGCGCCGATGGTGAAGATGTTTTTCTGGATGTTCCGCTTGGCACAGTTGCCAAAGATGCTGAAACCGGCGAATTTCTTTTCGAAATAACCAAAGAGGGCGAAACCCATATCATTGCGCAAGGTGGAAGAGGCGGACTTGGAAATGTACATTTCAAATCGTCGACCCAGCAAACGCCGCGTTTTGCCCAGCCGGGTGAAGAATTTACCGAAGGTTGGTTTACTCTGGAATTGAAAATTCTGGCCGACGTCGGTCTGGTTGGTTTTCCAAGCGCCGGAAAATCGACTTTGCTTTCGGTCGTTTCAGCAGCCAAACCTAAAATCGCCGATTATCCGTTTACTACGCTGGTTCCTAATCTGGGAATTGTTGCCTACCGCGACAATCAGTCGTTTGTAATGGCCGATATCCCGGGTATTATCGAAGGCGCTCATGAAGGAAAAGGACTTGGACTTCGCTTCCTGCGCCATATCGAGCGCAATTCGATGCTTTTGTTCATGGTTCCGGCTGATGCCAAGAATTACCGGAAGGAATTCGGAATTTTAATGAATGAATTGCAGCAGTTTAATCCGGAATTACTCGATAAGGAACGTTTTCTGGTCATCAGCAAAAGCGATTTTCTGGATGAGGAACTGATGGTAGAAATCAGCAAAGACCTGAAAGACATTCCGCATCTTTTTATTTCATCCATCACCGGGCAGGGAATCACCCAATTGAAAGATAAAATCTGGCAAATTCTGAATACAAAAAGTCCGGAGTGATTCTTATATTTACAATTTAGATATTTACCATTTACGATTTCAGGAATGGCTCAGGGAACTAAATGTAAATCGTAAATCGTCTAATGGTAAATTCAATTTATTCCTCTTTAGGCAATTTTTATGGAAACACTTAAACACATCGATCAATCGTTCCTGTTGTTTCTGAACAGCTTCCACAACGATTTTTGGGACAAGGCTGTCACCATTTTTACCAGCATCGAAATCTGGATTCCATTCTATTTGCTGATCATTTACTTCATCATTAAAACCTACAAAAACAATTCGGTATATATCCTCATTCTGATCGGCCTTTCAATTGCGGTAAGTGATCAGTTTTCAGGACTAATAAAAGAAACAGTGCAGCGTTTTCGTCCCACGCAGGATCCGGTTCTGGGAAGTTTGGTCCACAATGTTTTCAACCGTGGCGGGGCCTATGGATTCTTCTCGGCTCATGCAGCCAACACATTTACCCTTGCAATAATTACGGCTAAACTCTTTAAAAATCAAATTTATACCGTTCTGATATTTACCTGGGCCATACTTGTTTCCTACACCCGGATTTATATCGGGCTTCATTATCCGGGCGATATTTTAACCGGCTGGATCTGGGGATTATTGGCCGGCTGGGGATTTTACAAGCTTATGGTAATCGTTCAAAAAAGATATTTTAATGCAAATTTTCCTGATATTTCAAAAGCATCCATCACTACTGAAGGTTCAATGTATTTGTTCTTATTCCTGATTATCTATGTTACTACGATACTTATTACCATAGACAGGTTAACCAAATATCAGTTTTTTAATTCATGAACGCAGAAATACTCCTGAATTACCAGACTCTGGCCAGTCAATATCAATCGCTTTACGATTCCAAAAAGAAACGGATCAAACTTATCTCTCTTGGACGTTTTCTCAGTTTTGTCGGAATTTTTACAGCTTATTTTTACTTCAGTCCGGCAAGTATTATCCTTGCGATAATCGCATCAGTGCTGCTTTTTGTTACATTTTTGTACCTGATCAAACGGTTCGTTCAGACTGAAAAACAACTGGCGTATTATCAGCGTCTGGTTGAAATCAATCAAAACGAAGCCGGAGCGCTAAACCGCGATTTCAGTCCGTTTGATCCTGGAAATGAATTCACCGATCCGCATCACGATTATAGTTTTGATCTGGATTTGTTTGGAATTGGATCCATGTTTCAATTTCTGAACCGGACTGTAACCAATCGTGGCAAGGTTCATCTGGCTGCTCTCCTGAAACAAAGTCAGCGCCCGGTTGAGGAAATCATTGAGAAACAAGCTGCCATTCAGGATCTCGCTGAAGAACTGGATTGGAGACAACAATTTCTGGCCAGAGGTAAGGAAACTGAAGATCAAAAAAATCCGAACCGGACTGATGAATCTCTGGGTCAATTCATTGGTTTAAAGTCTGCAAAAACTGTAAAATATTTGTTAAAAACACTGCCGGTGCTTACTCTTCTGTTCATCGGATTGAGCCTTGCAGGACTTTTAATCAACGCTTTTTTCCTCATTGCCGTCTTTTCGCAGTGGGTCATTTTTATCCTGTACAGCAAAACTATTTCCAGATTTCATAAGCAATTCGAAAGTCAGGCCAAACGATTGGAGCGATATTCAAATCTGCTTCAGCAAATAGAAATGAAGCATTTTCAAAGTAACTATTTGGTTCTCCTGAAAGAAAAGCTGACTAAAGAAGGAAAATCAGCCAGTTCGATCACAGCAGAACTTCCGAAAATACTGAATGAATTCGATTACCGTCAAAATATTCTGGTTGGATTTGTACTCAACTCGGTTTTTCTCTGGGATCTTCGGTGTATATACCGAATGTTCTGGTGGCAACAAAAATATTCGGAAGAATTGCCTGTTTGGTTCGGGGTGATTGCCGAAATGGATGCCTTGATCAGTCTGGCAAACTGCAATTACAATCATCCGGAATGGACTACACCAAAGCTAATTGCTTCAGGATTTCATGTTGATGCAGTCGGATTGGGTCATCCGTTAATTGACGAGTCCCGGTGTGTCAAAAACTCATTTAAAATTGCCGAAACGGAACAAATTGCAATCATTACCGGAGCCAATATGGCCGGGAAAAGTACTTTTTTGCGGACAGTAGGCATCAATCTGATTCTGGCAGCGAATGGTTGCAAGGTTTGTGCAGTCCGCTTCGAATTTAGTCCGGTTCGTGTCTTTACCAATATGCGCACGTCAGACAATTTGATGAACGACGAATCTTATTTCTATGCCGAATTGTTGCGTCTTCAAACCATGCTTGCATTGCTCCGGAACGGTGAGAACCTGTTTGTGATTGTGGATGAAATGCTGAAAGGCACCAATTCGGTGGACAAATTAAATGGTTCCAAGGAGTTGATCCGTCAGCTGATTGCTTTAAAAACACATGGAATTGTTGCCACACATGACCTGGGACTGACCGAACTTGCTGAAATATATCCGGGTTCAGTCAAAAACCAATGCTTCGAAGTTCAGTTGCATGATGATGAATTAAACTTCGACTATAAACTTACCGACGGAGTTACAAGGACCATGAATGCAACTTTCCTGATGAAAAAGATGGGAATTATACCGAAGGATTGAAGAGCTATATGGTTAAATTGCCGGATGGTTAAATTGTTTTTGTGCAGCCATTTAACCATTTGACCATCCAGCAATTAAGCCATTTCTAAGCTTTATGAAACAACTTCAGGCCAGCGATGCCGGTAAGGATCAGCAGGATGCAAACAATCTTGATAACATCCATTGGTTCCTTGAAAAATATAAGGCTAAAAATGACCGTTCCGATAGTCCCGATTCCTGTCCAAACCGCATATGTCGTTAATTTGATTGTAGAATAGGAATTATATCCATATCTTTGAATAATATTCTTTATATTACTGATATGAAAGCAATTGCATATGTACGAAAATCTACAGGTCCTCAGGATTACGAATATCAGATTAATCTGGTAAAAGATGAAGCAATTTCAAGAAATTTAATATTAGATGAATCTGATATTTATGGAGAAACAGGCTCAAGAAAAGTAAGGGAAAGACCTATTTTAATGCAAATGATTGAAGTCATTAAAGAATCTACTGATATTGATTTTTTAATTTGTTCGGAACTTAGCAGATTGGGTGCAAACTCAAAAACGATAGAAATTTTAGAAATTTTAGAGAAAAAGAAAATTGGTTTAATTTTAATCAAAGAAAGGATTCAAACTTTAAGAGCAGATAAAAGTATAGATCCAGCCGCTTCATTATTGCTAAACATTATTAACGGTCTTAATTCATTTGAATTAACAACTACTTCATTTAGGGTAAAATCAGGCTTTAGAGCTTCAGTAAAGGAAAATCAATCAACAGGCGGATTAAATTGTCCATATGGATATTCAGTAAAAGGCGAAAGAAAACAATCTAAAATTGTCATTAATCCAGAAGAAAAACAAGTTGTTTTAGATATCTTCAATATGTATAATTCAGGTGTTGGAATGGCTGATATAATGAGATATCTAAACAATAATAATA
>CAILJH010000070.1 GCA_903834475.1 uncultured Prolixibacteraceae bacterium
AGCCACCATGAAAGCTTTAGGTGACTATTGCGGCGGGGTTCCACCTCTTCCCATTCCGAACAGAGAAGTTAAGACCGCCAGCGCCGATGGTACTGCACATTGTTGTGGGAGAGTAGGTCGTCGCCATTCTTTAATTCCTCCATTCCTTTACTGGGATGGAGGTTTTTTTTTGTCTGAATCTGAAAATTAAAATACTACTTTTGGATTCACATTCAGGAATCCTGAATATAAAATCTGATCAAAACCATCTAAATCCTTGCTGATGAAAACCTGTGTCTTTTTTATTGCAGTACTGTTTTCAGTTTGTATATCATCTGTAGCCTTTTCCCAGAACCTGTCCCCGGTCGATTACGTCAATCCGCTGATGGGTTCCGACTCAAATTATTCCTTGTCGAACGGAAATACCTATCCAGCCATTGCCTTGCCATGGGGAATGAACTTCTGGACTCCGCAGACTGCCAAGATGGGTGACGGTTGGATCTATTCCTATGATGCAACCCATATTCAGGGTTTTAAACAGACTCATCAGCCGAGTCCGTGGATCGGCGATTACGGCCAGTTTTCGCTTTTCCCGATGACTGGTGAACTGAAGATTGATGGTGAGCAACGTGCCAGCTGGTTCTCGCACAAAGCAGAAACAGTTAAACCGTATTATTACAGCGTTTATCTGGCCGATTACGACGTAACTACTGAAATTACCCCAACTGAACGGGCAGCTATGTTCCGGTTCACTTTTCCGGAGAATGATAAATCCTGGGTACTGATCGATGCTTTTGACAAGGGTTCATTCATCAAAATTATTCCTGAAGAACATGCAGTCATCGGTTATACGACCCGCAACAGTGGTGGCGTTCCGGCAAATTTCAAAAACTATTTTGTCATTAAATTTGACCACTCATTTGCCGAAAGTTCCGTTTGGAGCGACGAAAAACTGGTAGCCGGAAAAATGGAATTGAAGGATAATCATGTGGGTGCGGCTATTCGGTTTGTCACCCGAAAAGGTGAAAAAATTCAAGCTCAGGTCGCTTCCTCGTTCATCAGTTTCGATCAGGCCAGGTTGAATTTAAATGAAATCAATCCCATTGATTTCGACGGAACTTGCCGGAAGGGCCGCGAAATCTGGAACAAGGAACTGTCGCGCATTCAGGTTGAAGGTGGAACAACCGACCAAACCAGAACGTTTTATTCGTGCATGTATCGCACCATGTTATTTCCCCGCAAGTTTTTCGAGTTCGATAAGGATGGCAAAATGATGCATTACAGTCCATACAACGGACAGGTTTTGCCAGGAGCTATGTTTACCGACAATGGTTTCTGGGACACCTTTCGAGCCGTATTTCCGTTTTTTAACCTGACATTTCCGTCGCTGAATGCGCAAATTCAGGAAGGATTGGTGAATACTTACAAGGAAAGCGGTTTCCTTCCGGAGTGGGCCAGCCCTGGGCATCGCGACTGTATGATCGGTTCCAATTCGGCAACGATCATAGCTGATGCTTACCTGAAAGGCGCCAATGGTTACGACATTAACACCCTTTACGAGGCGGTCCTGAAAAACACAAAAACCGAAGGTCCGATGAATTCTGTGGGCCGGAAAGGATTTGCTTATTACAACAAACTGGGTTATATTCCTTACAATGTGAACATCAAAGAAAACGTGGCCCGGACGCTGGAATATGCCTTTGCCGACTGGACGATTTTGCAATTGGCCAAAGAATTGAAACGTCCTCAGGAAGAGCTGGATTTGTTCGCCAAACGCTGTCAGAATTACCGGAATGTCTTTGATCCGGAAACTAAACTGATGCGTGGCAAAAATCAGGATGGGACTTTCCAGAAGCCGTTCAATCCGTTTAAATGGGGCGACGCTTTTACCGAAGGAAACAGCTGGCACTATACCTGGTGCGTCTTTCATGATGTTCAGGGGTTAGTTGATCTGATGGGTGGCAAGAAACAATTTGTAGGCATGCTTGACTCAGTGTTTGTTGTTCCTCCAATTTTTGATGCATCATATTACGGACAGGTTATTCACGAAATCCGTGAAATGCAGATCATGAATATGGGCAATTATGCACATGGCAACCAGCCTGTTCAGCACATGATTTACCTGTACAATTATGCCGGTGAGCCTTGGAAAACCCAGAAATGGGTACGCGAGGTGATGAACCGGATGTACCTGCCAACTCCGGATGGATATTGCGGCGACGAAGATAACGGTCAGACTTCAGCCTGGTATGTGTTTTCGGCCATGGGCTTTTATCCGGTTACTCCCGGAAGCGATCAATATGTTTTGGGAGCTCCGCTTTTTAAGAAAATCACCATCAAGCTTGAAAATGGGAAAGAAGTTGTCATCAATGCTCTGGAAAACAGTTTTGAAAACAAATACATTCAGTCAGCAAGTTTCAATGGTAAAGAATACAGTAAAAACTGGCTGAGCCATTCGGAATTGATGAAAGGTGCAGTCATTGATTTCAAAATGGGAACAACACCAAATAAGCAACGGGGAACCGATGAAAAAGATTTCCCATATTCATTTTCGAATGAAGTGAAAAGATAGTCCGAAGAAAATCTTCAGAACGAAAGCAAACACTGCCAGATAAACATGTTCCCGAACGAATCCACATCTTCCCAGATTTGCTTTACCAACGGCTCGTCGCCATTGATTGACACGATTTCTTTTCGTTTTTCTTCCCAGGGAATGCATAATCCGGCTTTGTTGGCAGGATTGATGCGGTTTCCCATGCCATAATCCGGGCCAAAAACGGTTCCGGGAGCTGGTGCATTTTGGGAATTGAGGTTGAGCAGGGCAGAACTTCCATCGGAATAGACGCCGTATTCCCTTGTGAAATCAGTTAGAACCTGCATGTTTTCGATGGTGGCATCGTTTTGGATAATGGCACTGGCATCCATGATGTATCCGCCGTCGCGGGCGACTTCGTCGATTACTTTTTTGCATCGGGCGCGAATTTCATCCGGCGAACCGTACGAAAGTAAAGTGTTCGGAATGCCTCCGCTCAGACAGAATTTATGTCCAATGGTTTTGTGTGTTTTGAAAATATCTCCGCTATCGACATGGTAAACAATGCTTTTTTCTGGCAATTCCGTAAAGCTTTCCAGGTGGTGGTTCCAGTTTCCTTCAGCATAAAATAAAGTCTGGTGGCCGTTTTTCCAGAGTTCTTCGATGATTGGTTTCACCGTCGGCCAGTAATGCGATTCGAATTCACCTTGAGAGACAAACGGGATACAGCCGCGGTGCATCCAATAACCAATCGGAACCTGTTTGTTGGGATCAGCCGAAGTGAGTGCTACGTTATACAAATGCGGCATCAGTGCTTCGCAGGCTTTCCGGACTTTATCCGGCTGGGTCATCATGTCCATGGTCAGTCCGAGATAACCCCGAAGTTTATCGCCAAGAATATCAAAAGGAGCTTTGAAAATGCCGTTGATGGCGGATACCGTGCCGCTTTCAGTTCGTAATTTATCGACGTGCGGACCATAGGCATTGAAATAGTTGAGCATCGCCATTCCGCCTTTCACCAGGGCCAGGTTGTTGCGGTAACTGGTAGCTGTTCCCATCGGACTGATATCAGCAGAAACCCGCGGAAGCCATTTGTTGTAAAGGAAAGCCGTTGGGTCATCAATCAGTTCATCGTATTCATCTTCTTTCATGAATGACTTTCCTTCTTCCGGTTCGCGGTACTGGAATCCATTATTCGCCGGAACATCAATCCCAGGGATACCATAATAGGTCAGACCGATGGACTGCGTGAGACCGGTCCACACATAAACCATGTTCGAAACCACTGCATCCCAGTCATACCCGGCAGCACATTTCCGGGCGGCGGTAAATGCCCGGTTGTAATCGTGTACCACATCCTGACAAGTCATTCCGGCATATTTTGCAGTGAATTCGGCAACGAACGGACGTATTGGAATACAATCGGGCTTCTCGTTGCGCATGGCGGTGAGGTATCGGCTGAGGCGCTGGCGGTAAAGTTCTTCAGTAGAAAGCATGGTTGGCGGTTTAGAAAGTTATACCAAGTGCAATTTCAAATCAGTCCAAAGTCATTCTGGTATAATGCCGATGAATAGAAATGTTAAGGCCAATCGAGTGAGCGAAGATTGGACTGTTACATTTCTTCAAGCGGTATTAGCATCTAAATATAACAACTCTTTGCTGAAATAATTATCTTTAGGAACAATATCAACCTGACTCAATCAACTTTCATGAAAAACCTGATTCTGCTTTTCATTTTCCTTACTTTTTCTTCTTCCGGAAGTTTTTCGCAGGCATTTCATCCCCAGTTTTTTTGTTTTGAAGACGCTTTTCTGGAACAGCACACCAACGATCCTGTTTTTCAGACGAAACTCCTGAAAGATTATGGTTTTGATGGGATGGAACTCATGGGACTTGACCGGATGGATGAAAAACTGGTAGCACTCGATCAGCAAAAATTGCAGCTTTTCATGGTTTATATCCGGATTGATCTGGAAAAGGAAGAGCATTTCGATCCGCGTTTATTCGACTTTATCCGGAAAGTTCAGAACAAAGGAGTGACGCTCTGGCTGCACATTCTGAGTGAAAAATTAAAGCCATCAGATACTGTCGGTGATGAGCAATGTGTTCCGATTATTCAGCAGATTGCTGACTTTGCTTTGGAATATGGGGTAAACGTGGCATTGTATCCGCATACCAATTTCTGGCTCGAAAAAATGGACGACAGTGTTCGGCTAACCCGCAAAATTAATCGCAGGAATGTCGGTGCGGTTTTTAACCTCTGTCATTTTCTGAAAGCAGACGAAAAGAACCGTCTGGAAGAAAAACTTGTGAATGCTATACCATTTCTGGCTGCTGTTTCCATCAACGGAGCTGACGATGGCGCTACTGGTGAAATGGGCTGGGATCGCCTGATTCAGCCACTTGGAAAAGGAAGTTTTGATGTGCTGAATGTGTTGAAAATCCTGAAAGAAAATCATTTTTCAGGACCAATTGGATTGCAATGCTATGCCATCCCCGGAAAACCGGAAGAATTTCTGAAAATTTCAGCAGAAACATGGAAAAAGTACCTGAATATACTTGAAAAATAATCCGGAAAGTCTTGGACGAGAATTAATTTTAGGACTTGGGAGCTTTAGGTTTCTTTTTAGGTTTTGGAGCAGCTTCTTCATCAGGAGTCTCAATCGCAGCGGGTTCAGCAGCAACTTCCTCTTCGGGTTTTGCACCTCTGATTTTTGCTTCAAGATTATCGACAACGGTAACGGCTTTCTCTTCAAATTTGGTCCATGCTTCTTCAACTTTCGCTTCAATCTGGTCTTTGGATTCTTCAGCTTTTTTCTGAAGTTTCTCACTAAGGTCTTTTGCTTTTTCACTGGTTTCCCGGGCAAATTCTCTGATATTTTCTTTGGTCTGACCAATAACTTCATCAGCCTTTTCAGAATTTCCTTTCGTAAATTCTTTGACCTGCTCAATGCTTTGTTCCACTTTTTGGGCACCAACAGTTTTGCTGGTAGAGAACAATCTTTTTAATGAATCTTTGAGTCCCATGATTAATTGTTTTTGGTTTGCAAACAAAGATACAATCATTTGAAAATGATAACGATTAATCCTGAAAGATTTGAAAATAATAATCTTGAACCTAAGCTTTCATTAAATTTATTCTGGTAATTATTCATTCAGAAAAACGTTTATCTTCATGCATCGGTTTTTGTTTCTGAACCAACTTTAAATATCCTCTAAAAACCAGTTTGCCATGTTAAATCGTCGTGAATTTATCCGGAATACCGGCCTTGTCGCCGGGGGAGCCATTGTAGTTCCAACAATTATCCCTTCGTGTGCTTTTGGTGCCAATGACAAAATTAACCTGGGCATGATCGGAACCGGCGATCACGGTATTACCTGGAATTTGGCGGCCTACCTGAAACTCGACAATTGCCGCGTGATTGCTGCCTGTGATGTTGATTCGGAACGGGTCATGAAAGCAAAAAGCCTGATTGATGCCCGAAATAAAAATCAGGATTGCAAAACGTTCAGCGATTTTCGCGAAGTGCTTCTTCGCAAAGATATTGATGCCGTGCAGATTTCTACACCAGACCACTGGCATGTGCCGATTTCGGTGTTGTCCATTCAGGCCGGAAAAGATGTGTGCTGCGAAAAACCAACTCATACCATCGAACAAGGCCGGATATTGTGTGAAGTCGTTGCCAAACATGACCGGATTTACCAAACCAGTCTCGAGGACCGTTCGCTTTTTCCCTACTACCGGATGGCTGAATTAGTTCGAAATGGCCGGATCGGTAAATTGCAGAAAATGGTTTGTGGTTTGCCAGGAGCTTTCAGTGAGCGATATGCCTATGGCGATTTCAAAGTTCAGTCGCCGCCAAAAGGTTTCGATTACGAAATGTGGCTCGGTCCGGCTCCTGAAGCACCTTATTGTCCGGGACGCACACACTGGAACTTTCGATGGATTTTCGATTATTCGGGAGGTAGCATCACCGATTGGGGCGCTCACATTCTGGATACGGCCCAGCGTTGCAACGGAACCGAAAAGTCGGGCCCGGTTTCGGTCGAAGGAACTGGCATTTTCGGCGAAGGTTTGTATAACACAGCTCACACGTTTCACCTGAGCTACACCTACGAAAATGGCGTGATCATGGAAGTTCATTCCGAAAAAGTAGAAATTGTTTGTTATGGAACCGATGGATGGCTCAAAGTGAATGGCTGGAACGGAAAACTGGAAGCCAGTTCAGACAAAATCCTGAATTCAGTGATTGAACCCAATGAAATTCAGCTCAGCACCGATGTCAGCGAACATGTCAATTTCCTGAAATGCATCAAAACCCGCGAGGAAACCTATCATCCGGTTGAAGATGTTCACCGCAATTCGACCATCGAACATATGGGAAACATTGCCATGATTTTGGGCCGGAAACTGAACTGGGATTTTAAGAAAGAAGAATTTATTAACGATCCGGAAGCCAATGCCATGCGCTCACGGCCGGAACGCGATCCATGGAAACTGAAAAATCTGTTGACTTAGGATTAGAAAGTGAGCTAATTGAGGATCAAAAAGACGGAGAATAAGATATCTACACCTTGATGATTTTCCTGAAGATTCAGTGTTTCAGTTGATAATTGTCTTCAAAAAGCTTTTTACATCCGGGTATTTTTCAACAATACGATAAACTTCGCATTCTCTGCAATTGGCATTCTTACAGCTGATTCCCTTTTCAGATGCCTCCCAGCAAGGAAAAGTATTGCTTTGAAAAGCCTGGCATTGCTCACGTGCTTCGGCAGAACATTTGCGGATTGCCCAGCATGGAATCATTGCCAGAAGAGACCGTATTCCGGCAATATTTAATCCATCCTCAGCAAGTAGCTTATTCACATATTTTAAACGCAAAATATCTACCTGAGAAAATAAATTCCGGTTCGATTCTTTCCGGAATGGAATAATCAATCCTTTGTCAATGTATTGCCTGATAGAATGTGCCGGAATACCTGCAAGCGTGGAAGTTGTACTTAAGGTGTAAATTGGAGTGGTACTTTCAACTGAAATATTTTTCATGATATTTTAGATTGATCAAACTTACTTTTTATATTAGAATTTTTTCTCCTGAAAATCGAAAAACATCAAAGTAGAAATCATTTTTTCTCGCTGAAGCCAATGATTTTTTTTACTGAAACATTATTCCTACTTGCAAACCACTAAAAATCTGAATGGATCCACGATCATTACTGTGCTTACCGGCATAAATTTCTGAATTATTTTCGAAAAATATTTAAAATATATGAAAAAAATATCTTTATATTTGATAATATATGATTTTGCCAGTACAGATGTTGTGAGGAGAACAACTCTTGATTGATTCAATTCCGATCTTCCATTTCGGAAATTTCATGAATGATTTATTAATTGATACTCCGAGCCGATAAATCATATTCATTTTGTTCACTAAGTTTTGAATCTGGATATCACCTGATGTTCATCGTATCATTATAAACTTAATTACATTCAAAATGGAAACAACATCTGTATTGGTAGCAGGAGCTACAGGACTTTTGGGCAATGAAATTTGCCGGCAACTCAGCACAAAAAATCTACAGGTTAAGGCACTGGTCAGATCAGCCACCGATCCGGTTAAAATCGGGCAGCTGACCAAACTTGGCGTTCAGATTGTTCAGGGCGATCTTCAGAATATAGAATCTCTGCTCCTTGCCCTTCGGGGAGTAAAAACTGTTATTTCAACGGTTTCATCCATGCCTTTCTCATACCAGCCTGGTGAAAACGATGTCCAGTCCGTTGATGAAAATGGGGTTATCAACCTGATTGATGCTTCTAAATCAGCCGGAGTGAACCATTTCATTTATACATCATTTTCCAAAAACATTGATCTGGACTTTCCACTTCGAAATGCCAAACGGAAGGTTGAAAAGCATCTGCAAAACAGTGGACTTGAATATACCATCTTGCGTCCGGGTTGTTTCATGGAGCTTTGGCTTACCGCCGGAGTCGGATTTGACGCCCCCAACGGAAAAGTAAACACCTGCGGAACCGGGGCAAATCCATTAGCCTACATTTCGTTTAAAGATGTCGCCAAATTTGCCGTTGAAAGTATTTCAAATCCGGCTGCAAAGAATGCAATTCTTGAACTGGGAGGACCTCAGAATCTTTCTCAACTGGATGTGGTGAAAATTTTCGAAGAAGCTTTGGGCAAGAAAATTGAGTTGGGGCAGATGCCTGTTGAGATGCTGCAGTCTCAGTTAGATGGCGCTGAAGACCCAATGCAGAAATCTTTTTCAGGATTGATGATGTGTGTTGCCAATGGCGATCGCATCGACATGAAAGATCTCCTGAACAAGTTCCCGGTTGAATTAACAACGGTGAAAGAATTCGCAAAGACTTTTGCTTAGGCAAAAAGAACGATTTTTTATGATACCGTATGTCTGTTATTAAATTTTATGGTACGGTACCTTTTAGTAAATAATTGCATTAAGGAGGAATCCGAAAATCCTTTAAAAGAGTAGGAAATTTCAAACAAAAAATAAACAAGATGAAAAAGATTTTAGTACTCGTCATTTCGGTTTTTATCGTGTTGTTCAGTCAGGCCCAGGAGAAAAACGGGACGGTCTATGTTAAGCATCCGGCCATTGAAAAAACAAAAATGCTTTGGACTGCTTTTGAAAAAGGAGACAAAGCCGCTTTCGAAGCCTTTCTGGCCGACAGTATGGTTGCCATTTATAACGGAAGCAGGGACTTCCAGAAAAAGGAGGATTATTTAAAAGGTTTAGTTTGGTGGTCAACCGAGTTTGAAAATTTAAAATTTACAGATGATGCCCCGGCTTTTCCTGATGCCATTGATTATACCAAGGGTGGGCTTTGGGTCCAGGACTGGTTATTAGTCACAGGAACTCATAAGAAGAGCGGGATCAACCTCAATGTCCACATGCACAATTTGTACAGCTTTAACAAGGATGGCAAAATTACTTCTTTACACCAATATTTTGATAATACACAGTTTGAGGAAATCAGTTCCAGCGGAGCAACCCAGGAAAATGGTAAGGTTTATAACAACCATCCCTATATTATTACTGTCAGGAAACTGATCAATGCTTATTGTGCAAAGAATTCAGCTGCAGCAGCCGAATTTTATTCCCCAGATGCTACGTTTAGCGACGCTACCATGAAATGGGGTGAAACAGTTAATTTAGATCAGGAGAAAAAGCAAATGGAAAAGGAGTTTGCCGGAAACGATAATATTAAGATGAGACAGGTTGGCTATCCGGATTGCATCTATTATGCCAAGGATAACATTTATGTCGTTTATTCCTGGTGGATATGGTCAGGCACATCAAAGGCAAAAGGTAAAAAAATTGAATTCCCGATCATGTTATCCGACACTTTTAATAAGGATGGGAAAATAGTATATGAATTTGCAAGTTACAGCACCAATCATTTTGAATAGACTGAAACGGGGAAGCCGAAAACCGCATAGAGTAGGCAAAATTATAAGTGCGAAGTCAGCACGATAATCCCGACAAAAGAAATGAAAAATCCTTCAAGAGACCCAATGAAAACTCCACGAATTGTTGCTCGTATTCTGAGCGCTTTGTTTGTGGGCTTTGCCTTGATGATGTTTATTGGAGAAACCATGGAAAGTTCTAAAAGGGCAAATCCGGAACCGATGAGCATCTATACGATGATACAATTAGCCTTGTTTGGCATCGGTCTTTTCGGATTAGCCCTTGCCTGGAAATGGGAATTTGTAGGTGGCTTCATCGCGCTTCTGGCATTCATTACGATATTCATCGTTAATCCGGATGCGCTTGTTTGGCCTATGTTTATATTTCCTGGAAACGCAATCCTTTTCATTTTCGTGGCATACCGAAGTAAAGAATATTGATCAAAGGAGGCATCCGAAAATCCTTAAAAAGAGTAGGAAAATCAAAATAGAAAAAACAAAATGATTCGAACCATCAATCGACGTCTCCTTCTTAAGGCTTTATTAATGATTTTATTATCAGCAACTACCCAATCGTTGTATGCGCAAAAGTCATCCGATAAAGTTAAAAGTGAAATTACTGAGGCATTGAAAACCTGGAATACTGCCGCCAAAAGTGCAAATATCGATCAGTGTTTGGCTCTGTTTGATGATTCTGAAAATATCATGTTGATCGGCTCAGACAATGGCGAGATAAATAAAGGTAAAGATGAGATCAAAAAATGGTTGAGTCAGATTTTTGGATTTGGCGGTTTCTCCTGGGAGATGAACCGGGTTGATATCGACAGCAACGGCAAGACTGCATGGGTTTTTATGGATGGGAAAATGATTGTTGACTTTCATAAAGGAGGTCAAAAAGTCACTCCTTATCGGTTTGCAGGGATTTTGGTCAAGAAAAAAGGAGCCTGGAAATGGCGATTGTTTGATGGTTCAATCCCAAGAGGAGAATAGCAGAACATTATTTAATGGGGGGGGAGGCTTCATGTGGGTTTCCGACCTGCATGAAGCCCCGCTTAGTCTGTTCAATTATTGTTTTGAATAAAGAATTTGAAAGTAAACCAGTAAATTTATTCTAAAGACAAATACAACCACTCCTTATTATGAATATAACCAATCCAGGCAAGTCCGAAACCAGCACAACTCACACACCGGTGCACCCTTCCGTATTTACTATACTGATTTTGCCTCTTGGGATAATGGGCGGGTATGTTACCGTTACGATTGCATGGTTTTATGCGAAAGAAGGAATTTCAGTAGAAAAGATAGCTGCCTTGGTGGCTGCAATTCTTATTCCTCAAATCTTTCGGTTTATCTGGTCGCCACTTCTGGATTCTACTTTATCGCTGAAGAAATGGTACCTGATTGCAAATATTGTAAGCGCTTTCGGGATTCTGGCTACCGGAATTCCTCCGATAAAAGAATCAAGTTTACCCCTTTTAACGTTCATCGTCATCTTTTCCAACTTCGCGGTTACTTTTTTATCTATGGCCACTGAAGGCCTTATGGCGCATGATGTTCCCGATGAATTGAGAGGAAGGGCAGCTGGTTTTTATCAGGCCGGAAATCTGGGTGGAGCAGGTTTGGGTGGAGGCGCCGGACTTTGGCTGGCACAGAGGTTACCCGAGGAATGGATGGTTGGAGCAATACTTGCTTTCATATCGTTGTTATGCTGCTTTGGGCTTTACTATTTAAAAGAGCCGAAGTCAACCATTCGTGAACTTCACATGCGCGATACTTACCGGAATCTGTTTCAGGACGTTTGGAGTACCCTGAAAACGAAGGTGGGAATTCTGACCATGATCATTTGCTTTTTAACACTGGGGACGGGTGCTGCAGCCAATTTGTGGTCAGCTGTTGCAAAGGATTGGGGCGCCAGCGCCGATACCGTAGCTTTGGTAACCGGCGTATTGGGAGGACTACTTACTGCTGCCGGGTGCATTTTGGGAGGATGGATTTGCGACCGAATCGATCGCAAAAATGCCTATTTATTATTTGGACTCCTCGGAGCCTTGTGTGCAGTTGGAATGGCTTATTCTCCAAAAACGGAGTTCATGTATATTATCTGGACTTCGGTTTATGCCGTCTTCATGGGATTTTCATTTGCCGGATTCTCTGCGATTGTACTGGAAACTATTGGCAAAGGGGCTGCCGTTACCAAGTACAATTTTTTTGTAATGCTTGCCAACACGCCTATTTATCTGATGATTTACATTGAAGGATGGGCGCATGCCCGCTGGGGAGCTAAAGGTATGCTAAATATTGAAGCACTGTTTGCAGTACTTGCAATTGGTTTATTTCTCATTGTGCAGGCGGCAATCAAGGAAAAGAAGATTGTTTCACTTGATATTCTCGCGGTTACGCAACCAGAACTTGATGTTTGAAAAAATGAACTTAAATAAGTATTCTCCAATATCGTTTCCTGATGAATAAAGTACTTTTCTTTCTTGCATTGTTCGTTATTGCGATAAGCTGTAAGCCAGGCAAAATTAATCAGATCAAAGAGGACAACAAGGATCTGGCCAGTATGCTCGACAACTATTACAATGACCGGATGCAGTTGTATCCGTTGGAGGCTACCATTAATGGAGATAACCGTTTCAACAACCTGCTGCCAGCAGATTTCACAGATAGTTACCGCAACCAATTGATAGGTTTTTATACTAACTATCAGATTTCTTTAACCACTTTTGATCGGGAACATTTGAATGACAATGATAAAATCAGCTTCGATATACTTAAGCATGAAACTGAAATAAACCTTGAAGGATTAATTCACTTTTACACCTTTACTAATTTCATGCCCTTTGATCAGTTTAATGGCACACCATTACTGCTGGGACAAATGGGTGGCGGAACAGGATATCAACCGTTTAAGACTCCGGCAGATTATGACAGCTGGCTTCAGCGAGCTACTGCCTTTAGTTCATGGACAGATAGCGCCATTGTTTATTTCAAAAAAGGGATGACTGTCAACAAGGTATTACCAAAAGCTGCTGTTCTGAAAATGATACCCCAGATGCTGGCAATGGTTACTGATTCTGCAACAAAGAGCCTGTTTTATGAGCCAATAAAATTAATGCCTACAAATTTTAGCAAAACCGACAAGAAACGGTTGACTATTGCATATATCAATCTTATCAATCAGCAAATAGTGCCATCGTATAAAAAGTTTGCCGTGTTTCTCCAAACCGAATATCTGCCAGCTGCACGGAATACAACTGGTATAAATTCGCTTGCCGGCGGTGATAAATATTATGCTTTCGCGGTTAAATTCTGGACAAGCACCGACAAAACTCCTGACGAAATTTTTAAGATTGGTCTTTCTGAAGTTAAACGTATCAGGGATAAAATGGAGTTGATAAAATCTTCGGTTAAATTTAAGGGTGACCTCAGGGCTTTCTTCGAATTCATGAAGACTGATAAGCAATTCATGCCTTACAAGTCGGCCACAGAAGTGCTTGATGCATTCCGTAACATACAAACAAGGATGAAACCCAATCTGAAAAAAATGTTTAACAAATCGCCCAAAACAAAATTTGAAATACGCCAGACAGAAGCATTTCGGGCAGCCAGTTCCAGCGCTGAATATTATCCCGGATCGGTTGATGGATCAAGGCCAGGGATTTTCTATGTACCCATAACAGATGCAACCAAATTCAATCTTACTTCAGGGATGGAAAGCTTATTTCTTCATGAAGCTATTCCGGGCCATCATTACCAGGGGTCACTACAAATTGAAAATAATCATCTTCCAAAGTTTCGTCGTTTTATATGGTATGGCGCTTATGGTGAAGGCTATGCTTTGTATTGTGAAAGTCTTGGCAAAGAGTTAGGACTTTATACTGATCCCTGGCAGCAAATGGGCAATTTACGGTATGAGATACACCGGGCCATTCGCTTGGTGGTCGATGTGGCAATGCACACCGGTAGAATGACAAGGGAGGAAGCCATAAAATATAACCTGGACAACGAAGCTATCAGCGAAGAGGGTGCGACAGCAGAAATAGAACGTTATATGGTCTGGCCGGGCCAGGCATTGAGCTATAAAATCGGAGAGTTAAAAATCAGGGAGTTAAGAGAAAAATACACGAAGGAATTGGGGATAAAGTTCTCGCTTGCTGATTTTCATGACGAGTTATTGAAGGATGGCTGTATGCCTTTAAATGTATTGGAGAAGAAGATGGATGATTGGGCAAATAAACTGCTTTTATAACAAATGGCTTTTATGAAGAAATCAATGCACTGATATTCAATTAAATTTGTATTTATGAAAACACTAATCCTGGTTTTTTATTTTCTATTCGTTTTTAATGCAACACATGCTCAAGAGACACTTTCCTTTAAATCATCGGACGGAGAGTCCCTATTTTATACTAAAACCGGTAAAGGCCCAGTTATAATCTTTCTGTTTGGTGGCCCAGGCTTTGGTGCCAGTTCCATGCAATCCTGGGCAGACACCTTATCAAATCAATTTGAAGGTATTGTATATGACCAAAGAGGTACAGGTCTTTCTGCTAATGTGAAACTGGATTCGACGACCATAAATCTCCAGCGAGCTACCAGCGATATTGAAGAATTGCGACTTCATCTGGGACAGAAGCGAATTTCAATTTGTGGAATTTCCTGGGGAGGTGGACTTGCACAAGCCTATGCATCAGTTTATCCTCAAAATGTCAGTAAATTAGTTTTGGTAAGTACCCTGGGGCCGGATCTAACCCTGATGCCAGCCTTTGATGACAATATAAATATGCGAAGGTATCCGAATGAGAGAGACTCTTTATTATTTTGGAAAAATCAACCGTCAAGTAATAATGCTGAACTCCGAAAAGCGGTTTTTCAATTTTTGCCCTATTTTTATGATCACAACTCCGGATACGATCTTCTTTTAAATGCTTTCTCAAAGGCAACAAATAATCCAGTGATGGCTGAACTGATGTGGAAAGATTTGGCCATAAATTATGATCTGAAATCCAAACTTACCAATTATAAAGGACCATGTATAATTATTAAACCAAGACAAGATGTAATGCCGGAAGAAAGTTCTTACCAAGTTAAAGAATTATTACCTCAGACAAAATTTATTTCGATCGAACGCAGTGGACATTTTCCTGATATGGAAAATCCAAAAGCTTTTTATCCTGCTCTAAAAAAGGCTTTTTTAGTTTATTGATTACAAACGAACAAACTCAAAACCTAAATTAATTCCATTCATCATGAAAAAAAGCTTGTTATCTGTTCTTTCCTTTTTATTGCTTATGGTAGTCGTGTTCCGCCTGAATGCCCAAACTCCAAGTAGTTCAAAAATATATATGCCACTGGACATCAGGCAAGCGTATGAAAAAGGAACCCGGAATTATAATGGCACACCCGGTGCAACCCTTTGGCAAAATACCTGTAAGTATCAAATTCAGGTAGCCATGAACCCGGAAACACGGGAATTAAATGGGAAAGAATGGATTGTTTATTCGAATAACAGTCCGGATACAATCAAAGCGATTTATTTTAACACGTACCTGGATGTATATAAGAAAGGGAATCCACGAGCTTCTCAAATTGATCAGGAAACAGATGGTGTTAAATTGGGTTCGATGGTAATTGACGGAGATACGGTAATCGCAAAAGATTTTGCATTCGGGATCACCTACCGTAAAGTATCCTTAAAGAAATACCTGAATCCTCGTTCCGTCTGCAAACTGGAAGTTAAATGGGCTGTCAAATTTAACGAAATCGTTGGCCGTGAAGGCTTTGTTGATAATACCAGTGCTTTTATTGCGCTTTGGTATCCCAAAATCGCTGTTTATGATGACCTTTTTTCGTGGAACCGGAATAATTATACGACGAAGGATGAATTCTACAGCCCGTTATCTACCTACGATATATCCATTTCACTTCCAAAAGGATTCATGGTATGGGCTACCGGCACATTGCAAAATCCGGAGAACTATCCGGATTTGATTAATGAACGCATTAAAAAAGCCTCTTCAAGTTCAAAAACTGAAGTGATTGTTGATTCATTAACCGTTCTTAATCCCAACGAAATAGGCAAAGAACCGTGGAGGTTTCATGCGGATAGTGTACCTGATTTTGCCTTTGCATTCAGTAATCACTTCTTATGGGATGCCACCTCTATAACCCTAAAAACAAAGAAAGTATTGATCAGCACGGTATATCCTAAAGAGCAACTCCCTTATTTTAAAGATGCTACAAAAGAGGCGAGAAATACCATCGAGATATACTCCAATGAGGATCCGGGTATAGAATTTCCATATAACAGATTTACGACATTCTATGGCGGAATGGGAATGGAATATCCAATGATGGCATTCGATTGCGTATTACAGGATTCTGCTATCGATGCTTATGTTATCATCCACGAAATGTTACACACCTATGTGCCATTTTACCTTCGCACCAACGAAACAAAGTTTGCATGGATGGATGAAGGATTAACTCATTTCTATACCATGAAAATGTTGAAAAAGCAGAATTATGATATGGATTACCTGAAAAAAACCTTGGCCGAAATTTTTTATAGCGGCATTGATGGTATTGGCAATCTGCCTCTTATCACACCTACTACCTACACGGGTACGGATAATTGGCTTGGAATGGGATATATTAAACCGGAACAGATGTTTGCTTCTCTTGAAGATCAGTTAGGCCCGGGCATTTGGCAGAAATGCGTTAAAGCTTTCGTTCAAACCTGGAAATATAAATCTCCAATGCCCTACGATTTTATCTTTTTTGTTGAAAATTATACCAAGGAAGACCTTTTTTGGTTCTGGGATGCCTGGTTTATGCATTACGGATACCCAGATCTTTCCATTCAAAAAGTAGTTAAAGGGGTTGTGTGTATTGAAAACAAAGGTGGTTTGCCCATTCCATTTAAACTTGTGATAACAGATGAAAAAGGCAGGCAAACAGAAATGCCCTACCATGCCGACAGTTGGATCAAAGGAAGGCTGTTTGAAATTAAACTCACTACTCAAAAACCTTCAAGAATAGAAGTGAAATGCGAGTTAGTGGATGATTATAATTTAAAAGATAATGCCTGGAAAAATTAAATGAAACGAGCCATGAGAATTACTTCTTACACTATAGGATGATTTTTGGCGAGTTCCATCTGACAATTAAGAAACAAATTATAAACATATGAAAATGAAAACGATTTTTTACTTCTTGTTCCTGGCAATGACAGTATTCACCTCATGCCAGCCAAAACCACAACAAGTTCCATTTGATACGGTGGCTACAAAAAAGGATTTAACCAAAACTCTGGACCAAATGTATCGGGCATACAATACCAGGAATATTCAAAGCTTTTTGTCGCTTATGGCTGATGATGGTCTTTTTTGCGGAACGGACTCAAAAAACTTATGGGACAAGGCGACCTACTCAAAATTGATGACTGAAATGTTTGCCGATCCGAAGTTTGCTCCGGGCATCTCTGTCGATCAGCGTGAAATCCGTATGGAAAAGGATGGAAACTCAGTACTGGTGGTCGATCAGTTCTTTTTTGAATGGAACAAGAAAATTCCGGTCCGGCATATCGTTCATTTTGTCCGGACCGGAGATAAATGGACCTGTAATTTTCTGAGTACAACTTATGTCCCAAATGATGAGGATATGGAAAAGATATTCAAAGCAGTGAATTGATCATTAAGATTTTTCAACCAAATCATAGTATCAGATGTTATAATTTCCAAATTAATATCTGCAGAAACTTTTAATATCAGGATGTTGAAGTATTAATCAAAATGCATTACGATGTCAGATCAACAAGCCAATTCCAATTTCTACAAGTTTAAGGTTGGAAATTTCGACTGTATTTCAGTTAGCGATGGCACCTATGACTATGATCCGTTGCACCTTTTCCCTGCTTTGACCGATGACCAGGTTATAGAGGTTCTTAGTAGTCGTGAATTGCGGACAGACAAGATTGTCAGCCCGTATTCCTTTCTTTTTGTCGATACCGGCAACCATAAAGTGCTCTGCGATATGGGTGCCGGCAAATTGGGCCCCAACACCGGCAAATATGTCGAAAACCTGAAACTGGCTGGAATACAGCCGGAAGAAATTGACGCGATCTTTATCACGCATGCACATCCCGATCATATTGGTGGTACTCTTGATGCTGAAGGCCGGCCAAATTACCCCAATGCCCGGTATTACCTTTGGAAAGATGAATGGGATTTCTGGTTTTCGGATGAAGCATTTCAGAAAGTTGTCGAACATTATTCGGCAATCGCTCAGCCTGAAATTTTCATGAAAGCAGCGCGCGGTCAACTCGGCCCTGTCAGGGATCGGATTGAGCTTTTGACAGAAGAATCAGAAGTTTTACCAGGCGTTTGGGTACATTCAACTCCCGGACATACACCGGGCCACATGGCTGTTTCATTTCTATCGGAAGGAGAGGAACTGTTTTTTGTTGGCGATGCACTCGTCTTTCCTTTTCTGATCGAGCGACCAGATATTCTTCCGATATTTGATATCATTCCTGAAATGGCAGATGCCACCAAGCGTCGGCTTTGCGATCTTTTGGCTGAAAGGCAGGCATGGGTATTGGTACAGCATTTTTATCCATTTCCAAGTCTGGGGCATATTGTAAAACAAGGAGAAGTATGGCAGTGGCAGCCGGTCTTAATCTGATCCAACTTTTTCCAGAAAAGTATTGAATTCCGGATCATCACGAAGATTATCAAGACCTGGATCTTCCCTGATCATGGCTATTCTTGCTGTGCGAAGTTCGCAGGTTTCCTTTAACGTTTCGAAAGCCTTCGTTTTTTCATTAAGCATTGCATAACATACCGTAAGATAATAGGACTGATTGTAGATTTCAGGATGGTGTTTAATTCCTTCATCGACTAACCAGTTCAGGAAACCTTTTATTCCGGAGTTTCTGAAGATTTCGTCAATAAGCGGCACAAATTTTTCAGTCAGAGTGTCCCTCAATAATACGTTCTGATATTCCTCAACAGCTTCTTCGTATAATCCTTTCTGGAGATAACAAAATGAAGCCCAAAAGTAGGCCGGAATAAAGTTGTTATCAATTGAAAGTGTTTTCCGGAATTGGCTGATTGCTTCATCATATTGGCGCGACATATACAGAATCAAACCAGAGGCGAAATTGAATATCAGGGATAACGGATCAAGTTCCCTGGCCATGGCATTGTGCTTAATTGCCTGGTCAATATTTCCTAAACATACCTGAAAGATGGCGTAAATATGATGGACTTCAGGAGAATTCGGATTCAGCTCAACAGACTTTTTGTATTCCATCTCAGCCTTTTCCCAGTTCCATTCAATAAATGCATAAGAGTACATCAGGGAACTATGAATTTCAGCCAAAGAATTATCCAGCCCGAGCGCCCTGGTTTGAAATTCTTTAATTTTTGGAAGCGCTTTCTTTGCCTTCATAAATCCCCAATCGGCTGCAACGGTGTGTGCAATGGCTAATCCGGCGTAGGCTAAAGCGTAATCCGGATCAGCTTCAATGGCTTGTTCATAATACCGAATGGTCTTTTCAATGCCTTCTTTTGTCCGGCTGTTGTTCCAGTAATATCGTCCTTTCAAATAGTAGTTGTAGGCAGCCAGATTTTGCGTCTTGATTTTTAATATCTGCTTTCGTTCTTCTTCAAACAGATGTATTTTAAGTTCTTCGACTATGGCCAATGAAAGTTCATCCTGAATTTCAAAAATGTCTTTCATTTCGCGGTCATACTTTTCAGACCAGATATGTGTGCCATCTGACACCCTGATTAGCTGGGCGGTAATGCGAAGCCGATTTCCTGATTTTCTCAGACTGCCCTCCAGAATCATTTCAACCCCAAGTTCCTTGCCTATGTTGCGCACGTCAACATATTTCCCTTTAAAAGCAAATGAAGTCGTACGGGCAATAACTTTCAAACTATCAATGTGTGCAAGGGTGTTGATGATTTCTTCGGTTATTCCGTCACAGAAATAATCCTGGTCTTTCTCCGGACTCATGTTTTCGAATGGAAGAACAACAATACTTTTTGCAACTGATTTCTGCATCGTTGGGTTGGAAGAAACGACAGCAGAAGCGGTCATCACTTCATAAATATTGATGGGTTCTTTTACGTTCTTCAGGAATTCCTGTTTGATAAACCGGGTTTCGATCCCCTGTTTATTTGAAACGTTATTTTGAACCGATTCGGAAATGTAAATGCATCCCGGACTTGCAATGGCCTGTATCCTTGAGGCGATATTTACCCCGTCACCAAATACATCATCATTTTCAAATACCACTTCACCCAGGTGAATGCCAATTCTGAGCTGAAATTCTTTTGCCTTGTTGCAGGCTTCCTGAATCTGAATAGCTGCTTTTACCGCATCCGAAACCGAATTGAAGCTGGCCATCACCCCATCGCCTAACTCTTTGATCCAGCGGCCATTAAATTCATCAATAATTGGCTTTTGAATATTTCGGTTTATTTTCAGAAAATCAAATGCTTTTTGCTCGTCATTGCCCATTAATGCCGTGTACCCGACAATGTCGGTAAACATGATAGCTGCAAGTTGGCGGGATTGGAGCATAAGGAAATTCGCTAAATCAAATCGGCTATTTTTCGGAATGCATCATCGTCTTTGATTACATATTGCTCTGCGCCTTTTTGAATGGTTCGTGCTGCAGTGGCGTAACTTTCCTGGCTCGAAAGCATGATAAACCGGGTATTGGGGAGGTGTTTGCGAAAGGCTTCCAGGACTTCCAGCCCATTGGCGGCGTCTTTCTTTACAGAATTCAGGTAAAAGTCGAGGATAATGACGTCCGGGTTTTCCGAAAGATGCTGCATGCAATCTTCACCGGTAGAAAAAACGCTGATGTTGTGAGCTACTTTCCGTGTCAAATAATCCGACAGGGCTTCGGTCAGCATTTCATCGTCGTCAACTATAAATATCTTTTTGGGTTTCGAAAATTCCATAGCGTTTATGTTTTAAACAAATATAGTATTTTTTTGAAAAGTACTTAATCGCTCAGTTCCTTAATCGCCGACTCAACTTTACTTATCAGATCTCCAACCGCATTTCTGATGATCTCAACTTCGGATCCTTCCCGGCATAGCTGTTCCAGTCTGATGGCAAGGTCTTTTGTTTCGGTCATTCCCATCATGATCCACTTGGTTTTAAAACTGTGTGTTTGATTGGCAATCTCTTCGAAATCGTTCGTTTCGAGAGCTGAATTTATTTTTTCAATCAGGCCTGGCGCTGAAGAAGTAAACATGCTGATGTATTTCTTCATCCGGTCCGGATCACCTTCGCAGAATTTATCTAAATAGTCCATGTTGGTAACTCCGGAAGATGGTATTGTTTGACCGTTGGTGTCCACTGGCTTCTTTGCTTTCAGGGTGATATTCAAAACCTGCGCAATACCTGCAATCAACTGTTGCGATTTAAAAGGTTTCGGAATATAGGAATCCATTCCGGCTTCCTTGCATTTATCCAGATCGATCCGGAGTACGCTGGCTGTTAAGGCAATAATGGGTGTGTCTTTCGCCGGACTTTCAAAATTAGCCCGGATATATCGTGTGGCATCAAATCCGTTCATCAAAGGCATTTGAACATCCATCAAGATCACGTCAAATTGTATTTGGCCCACTAAATCGATAGCTTCCTGTCCGTTGGTTGCTTCGAAAATTTCAACTTTTGCTTCCGATTTCAAGGTGTCCCTGGCAACAATCCGGTTGTATTCGTTATCGTCAGTAATCAGGATTTTTAAACCATCCAAAATGCTTCCGTCAACTTGTTGTTCCAATGCAGTCCGCTGTTCCAGGCGTTCGGCAGAACCTTCTTCGAATTTCACCTGGAAGGAAAATGTGGTACCATAGCCTTCTTTGCTTTCAATTGTAATCTGGCCACCCATCATTTCAACCAACTGGCGCGAAATGCTCAATCCCAGGCCGGTACCGCCATATTTTCGGGTGTCGGAAGAATTGGCCTGCGAGAAACTCTCAAAAACGGTTTGCAGTTTATCTTCCGGAATTCCTATTCCGGTATCAACAATGGCAAAGCGGATTTCCTGATTTTCTTTGGAAACTTCAATCGAAACGCTCCCTTTCTCAGTAAATTTCAGGGCATTTCCAGCGAGATTTATTAATATCTGATTCAGACGGATTGGATCACCCATCACCACATCAGGCACATCAGACTTTATCATAGTCATTAATTCCAGACCTTTTTCATCCGCCCGGTGACGTATCGTTTGCTTTACCTGATCAACCAAATCGACAATCGAAAAGTCAATGTGTTCCAGTTCCATTTTGCCGGCTTCAATCTTGGAGAGATCCAGAATGTCGTTAATAATATGAAGCAGGTTGTCGCTCGATTTTTTGATTCCTTCCATGTAAAATTTCTGCTTTTCCTGAAGTGGTGTGCCTAAAACAAGGTTGGTCATACCCATCACGGCATTCATTGGGGTACGAATTTCGTGGCTCATGTTAGCCAGGAACTGCTGTTTGAATTGCTCCGACTTTTCAGCTTTTGCACGTTGGGTTTCGGCTTCATCTTTTTGCTTTCTTATTTCGGAAGTTGCCACTTCCACCTCCGTTTCCAACTCCTTTTGCCGTTGTTTGAAACTTGCAATCCGCCAACGGTTATAAACTAAAATAAGCAGCAATGTGATTAACCCATAAGTTGTACGGGCCCACCAGGTCTGCCACCAGGGTGGTGTAATTTTGAAACTGTAGGAACTTATCTCACCGAAATCGCCATTGACTAATCTGGCTTTCACCTGAAATGTATAATCTCCCGAAGCGAGATTTTTGTAATTTGCAATCCGTTCGTCGGTCGGTACGGACCAGGTTTTATCGTATCCGAGCAGCTGATAGCTGAATAATACATTTCCCTGAATGTTGAGGTTATTAGTCCCGTAAACCAAGGCAAGCTGATTCACTTCATGAGGAAAAACAATGTTTTGTGGTAGCTGGGAGAAATTCTGAACGGAATCAAATTTTAGTTTCCCCAGATTGACTTTGATTTCAGGCAATACCCAATTTTTCCCTTTCCGGATTGAATCCTGCAAACTTCGGAAATCTATTTCCTGCTGAAATATATTCAGTTTTGTAATGCCAACCACTGGCGGCTTTTTCACTTCGAGCAGATGGTCAACATTCACTGATCCGGTCATCTCTTCGTTGCTGAACCACATTTTCCCATCGTCATCAAAAGAAAAGGAAACTGGAGTAAATAAAAAGCCATCATCCGGTCCAAACTGGGTTCGCTTTCCATTTTGAATACAATTTAGTTTACTGTTTAATATTGCCCAAATCCGGCCTTTCCGGTCAGTTTTCAGGAATTCCTGAAGGCCGGTCTCAGTAATGTCGGCACCTGTCCCAATTTTCAAATCACCTTCATTATGCAGTTTAAAACTTCCACCATCGTAAGTAACGATTCCAGCTCCCATGTATGCAATGAATAATGTGCCACTTGAATCAGCAACAATCTGATTTATTTCTATTGAGCCATGTTCACGAAGAAGACTATCCAATAGCGGATACCTGAAGAAATGATTTCCATCGTATTTCACCAATTGACTGTTGCTGCCGCCAAACCACATGTTTCCCCTGGGATCGCAAAATGACACATTAACGCCGCCAAGTTCATCAAAAGCTTTATTTTTATGATAGGATATCAATTTCTCATTACAGAGCCGCATTAACCCGTAGGTCCATGATGGAAACCAAATATCACCGTTTACGCCATTCCCAATACTGGCAAAACAACCCCAATTCGAATTGCCTTCAATCAGAACTGATTTAATTATATCTCCGTCAAAAACACCAATTCCTTCACACCAATTCGAGAACCACAACCTGCCTTTGTTGTCTTTAACCAGGCCTGAAGTTTTAAATCCAATTCCGGAATAGGTAATTGCCTTGTTTTTGTCAAGGTAGGTGTGCCTTTCCAGATTTAATAAGATTCGTTTGTCCTTGTCAATGGTGTAAACTCCCTGAGTTCCGGGTATCGGAAGGTAATTCATGTCTGATAGCCTTAACCGGTTCATCTGAGATCCCATGGCCCATATATTTTGCTCCGGATCGCGGGCCAGTTTCATGATCATTGTTTCCTTCAACCCGGCTTCCCTGTCTATCTTTTCAAACCGGATTCCATCAAAAAGCAATAAGCCTGAACCAACAGTTCCAACTAAAAGTTTATTCCCAACTGTACCTGTCAGACTCATGATTGCAGAATTCATTTCTGCTCCAAAATCATATGAAGTAAGTGTATCATGACTTATCATACTTAGCCCGCCCGGGTAATGTCCACACCATATTTTTCCATCCGGGGCCGGATAAATGGCATAAACATAAGTTGTTGCCAAACCTTCTTCCTTCGAATAATTCACAAATGTATGTCCGTCAAACTTTAATATACCTCGTCCTTCAGTTCCGAACCACAAATTCCCGTCTTTATCTTCCTCTATTGAACTTACCCTCGTTGAACAAACACCCTGATCTTTTCCATAATGCAGAAATCCTTTTCCGGTATAGCAAATTATCCCACCCCCACGACTTCCAAACCACATCTGTCCTTTCGAATCCTTAAACATGATGTAAACATCTGCATCAGTAAATCCTTCCTTCAGATGAAAAGAATAGAAATATTTCCCGTCAAAATAGCCGGCACCGCTGAAAGCCGACCAAACATTTCCCAGGTTGTCAATTTCAATGTTGGAAGCAGCCGACAACCCCCCCTGTGCGACACCATACGATTCCATATAATCGCCCTGTATATGAGCAATATCCAATCCGTTTGCAATCCAGGCAGACCCATCTTTGCACCAGCAAATATCCTGGGCACGCAGATCGATATGCTGAATATCGTACATGGCAGTTTCGGAATGTTTTAAAGGGGCAATCTTTTTAATCGTTGGATAACCGGCAAGTTTTATGATTGGTTTGGCTTGTGTGTAGACAGGTTCAGCAGATTTTGTCATTTTCCTGCCCAGCACACCGTTTTTGGAAATTACTTTCACGCTTGTCAGAAATCGCTTTCCCGGGTCCAGTGTTTCACTGATTTTTTTTAATGGAACATCTTTCGTTTTTAAGGATAATTCAACATACGAAGTATCCGTAAATTCAACTGGTGAATCCGGAATTAGAATAGGATTGAGTGATAACAGCGAAGCATTTGTGCTATCAGAGCAAATGACATTACCGTTTGACACCGCACAAACCTTGCCGGACTGGTTTGTGTTTTCCTGAGAACAGGAGGCGATTACGAAAGTTAAGAATATGACTTTAAGTATGAGTTTCATAATTGCTCCTTTGCTAAATGATTTCAGTCCTAACTAACAGAAATTCTCCAATCTTTTCTTCTAATGTATTAATGAGTTGTTTTTACTTTTTATTGTCTTTTGCCTGATTGCTGACATTGGTAATCGGACAAGAGACATTGAATTCAGATTAATCAGAATTTTTCAACTTATATTTTGATGAAGATTTTTTTCTTAAACATCCAGTAACAAGCGTACCACAAGGTGGCCCAAACGGATAAACTGATCAGGATCTGCGTCATTGTTTCACCTGTCCAGGAAAAGAACGTATTAATAATTGGTTTGAAAACTTCCGAAACAGTATTCGAACCTCCGAATGAAAAAAAGAGGTAAATAAAAATACAGTTCATTCCAACCACAATAAACATCTTCGAACCTGAAGCAAAACTTTTTCTGACATCAATCAGCCAATACGAAAAGCAGAGCGCCAGAATGGCCCATCCGCCACTGGCGAAAACAAAGGATGAAGTGGCTATCTTTTTGATGATCGGGGTAATGCCCAGTAAATCAAGCGAAAATCCAATTGCCAGACAGCTAACTCCTGCCAGGATCATCAGTTTTATTTTTTGTGCTGATGTTTTATCGCTCATCAGTAATTTGCCGAACAAAACTCCCCAAACGGTATGAGCGATAGTCGGTATGGCGTTTAAAGAAGCCCAGATGCTCGTTTTTTCGGTGCCTTCAATTTGAATATTTACCCATGCTCCCAGGTTCTGAAAGGCTTCCCATGGATGATTAAATCCTTCAAGTGGAAAAAACCGATAGGCCAGATCGGTCAGCAAAAGAATTGCCAGAGTGAAAATCAGTTGAAAAGTAAAGCTTTTCCGCATAATCAGAAAGGCAACCAGATAGGTCACCGATAGTTGTGCTAACACATTCTGAAGTTTAAATACAATATGTTCTGAACCCCGGCAATAAAGCAGCCATCCCAACAAAAGTAAAACCAGTGAGCGTTTAAAGGCATGTTTCAAAATCGTTTGATCGGAATCTCCTTTCTTTTTCCGGTTAGCGACAGCAAAAGGAATGGCCACACCAACGATAAACATGAAAAATGGCTGGATGAGATCCCAGAAATGCAAGCCGTGCCATTCATGGTGATCCAACTGAGTAGCCAAAAATTGGATAAATCCGTTATTTACACTTCTCAAATGACCGTACAACTCGGTACTTTCTCCAATCAGCAGGAACATGGTCAAGCCACGAAAAAAGTCAATGGAAGTCATCCTTTCGCCTAAGGCAGAACCCTGGTCTTGTTCATTCTTTACTAATAATGCCATAGTTTTATTTATTAACGGGTAAATTTCATGCGATACTTGTTTGCTCCTTCTACCTTTGAACGGGTGACATAATCCGAATGATATTTATTGGTCACATACGCGCTGGTCTGATCACAATAATGTTCGCTGGCCGGAATACCTGATGTTCCGGTTGGGATGACAGTTAGTGAACGATCCCAGTTGCTCGTATCGAAAATATGCCGCTCTGAAGCGCCGTGATTGACTTCTGAATTTTTATTCAATGGATTTTCATAAGGGCCGACCGTATGGAAACTTCCTCCAACAGGGAATGGGCCACGGTTCAGCTTGAATATCCGATCCAGGATTTTGACTTTCGACAAAGGATGAGCCAGAGTGAATGTATGGGAATTTCCCCATTTCCATCCTGAAGGTTCGCCACCAAACTCCGAACTGAGTTCCTTCACTGCTTGCTGAAATGAACTTCCGATAATATCCCCGAAAGTCTCAGTCATATCTTTGGTGGCGATATTGTCAGCCCAGGAATTATTGGGAGCAACCATCATATTTTCCATGAAGTTTTGAAAGAATGATTTCTGACCAACAAATTGGGTGAAAAGCAAGGAGTCCATTTGGTCTTTTACCAGGTTAACGCCGGTGAGGTAATACCATTTTTCGAAGACCAGAGCCTGAGGACCATCTTTCGACATGGTGAAATCCCAATTCTTCATCAGTTCGTAAACTGCTTTTTCCGGACCGGATAATTCACCTTTAGCAGTCAGGTGCGAAAGAAAATACCGGGTGAATTTCTCGGCCATTTTCGATTTCTGGTCGCCCTGCATCCGTTTGAAATCTTCAGCTGATAATTTTTCTTTCTCCTTCAGCATCTCTGTAATCCGGTCCATGCGATAAGGTAAAATGTACCAGTCGCTGATGTAATAAGGATAATCAGCCGGAGCAGTTTTGCAGTTTGCCGATGCAACATATCCACATTCAGGATTGTAGGTGTATGGAAGTTCGTCAAAAGGAACCAGGCCTTTCCAGTCATACCGGGTGGTATCACCCGGATAAACCAGCGTCCGGTCACCTTCGCGGATCGGAATCCCGATCGTTGACTGCAATCCAATATTTCCCCGGACATCGGCGTACACTGCATTTTGGTTGACTGAAACAAAGGTTCGGAGTGCATCCCTGAAATCGGTCCAGTTTGATGCACGGTTCAGCAGGTAAACAGACCGGATCTCGTTACTGTCTTCATTGCCAAGCCACCTCATCGATAAAACCTTATCTTTCAACTTTTTCATTTCTGAAATGATCGGCCCGCGATGTGTAAACCGGTTCATGCGAATCACGGAATCACCACCTTTGATCCTGATTTTCTCTTCGACCTTGATTAAATCTTTCCAGACTCCATTCAACTTATACTGATCCGGATTTTCAGGATTGATCGTCTCCTGATAAAAATCGGCATCATCGGTCATCACATTGGTAAATCCCCAGGCGATCGAATCGTTATGTCCGGCAATGACCATGGGTTGTCCGGGCAGAACCACGCCGGTTACATTTAATTTTCCAGGTATGACCTGATGCATCTGATACCAGATTCCCGGAATATTTAAGCCCAGGTGCATATCGTTAGCCAGCAAAGGTTTGCCGGTTGTGCTTTTTTTGCCTGAAACAGCCCAATTGTTGCTGCCCTGAAAAACATCCAGTCCAAGCATATCTACAATTGAAGCAGTTTTCGAAAGTTTTCCAAGTGTTTCTGCGGTACCTTTATCCAGTTTGAAATCGCGATAAATGATGGTTTTGTGTACCGAGTCCATATCCGGCATCATATATCTGGACAGGTCTGTCCCCAGTTTTTGACGCATCTGATCAAGTAAAACCTCACTGGTCCATCCGGTCGAAAGGTCCCAGGCCATGTATCCGATCAGGTTCAGCGAATGTTCCGGAAGCCAGGGTTCCGGTTTATAGCCGAGAATACCGAATTCCGGAGGAAGATTATTCCCGGCCTGTCGGATAAACTGGTTCACCCCTTCGGCAAATGATTCAACGGAGGTACGCATATTTGCATCGGCTGATTCTAAAACTTTTTTCGATTTTTCGGTGAAACGCAGCGAGCGAAAAAGCATATCTGCGTCAACCAGTTCCTTTCCTAATATCTCTGAAAGCCGGCCCTGCGTAACCCGGCGAAGCAGATCCATCTGCCAGAGTCGGTCCTGAGCCATGGCGTAACCAACCGCCATGTACAGATCGTGTTCGTTTTCAGCATAAATATGGGGAATTGCTAATGAATCACGGATCACGGTTACATCGGCTGTAAGTCCGGCCAATTGAATGTCTTTATTGTAATCAGGTAAGGCTTTGGTTTTAAAATGATGAATAAAAATCAATCCGCCAATGACCACTACCCCGAGGATGATTCCAATAATCTTCAATAACTTTTTCATAGATTAGGTTTTAAAGGATCAGCAAGATAGTTAATTTGAAACATTAAATCCTGAACACAGGTTGTTTGCTTGTGGATTTTGAGTAAAAAAGATTTAACAACAGAGTTTACAGAGAAAGCGCAGAGAACCGCAAAGCCAACCAAATTAAAAAATCAGTTGCAGAAAACTCTTCATACCATGCTTTTCCCAAACTCCTTTCCCATGGTTGATGAGCCTGTGGAATCAGGGGAAGGGACGAGAATTTGGGCTTCACTTATAAAAATCCTCACGGTCAGTAGTGGCCACCTCCAGCAGAAATTCACCAATTTTTTCGGTGAGCAGCTTGAAAAATTGCTCACCTTTTTCAACGGTTGCTTTGGCCGGATTGCCAATTCCGGTGTCTTTTGTAACGCTTGTCCAGCGGCGTTCGGCCCAGCCCCAGCCTTCGTGCATGGCGCTGAAACGGTATTTTTTTGCGGCCCCGTCACCAGCTTCCGAAAGCGGTAAAACCCATTCGGGTTTCAGGTAAAGCATCAGGCTGGTCTCCACTTCTCCGGCATGTTCTCCCAAATCTTCAAAAATGGTCTCAGCATCTTTCACTTTGTACCAATTCACTTCCGAAAGGAACATCTTCGGAAATTTCAATCCCAGTTCGCGCAGCATTTGCCTGAAATCATTTCCACCGTGACTGTTCAGGATTACCAGTTTGTAAATTTCCTGCCGGTTCAGTGTAACAATGACGTCATTCAGGATGGCAAACTGAGTGGAAGGATTCAGGTTGATGTCGAGTTTTACATCCGACTGACCGGTGTTTACACCAAATGGGATGTTTGGCAGTACGATCACTTTCCCGCCTTTTTCCCAGGCAATGCGGGCAGATTCAGCGGCAATGGCATCGGCTTCCACATTGTCGGTTGAATACGGCAGATGATAATTGTGGGCTTCAGTGGCGCCCCATGGAAGTATAACCAGTTGATAATGTTCGTCTTTTGCAGTCTTCCAGTTGGTCTCGGCTAAAATATAGGGTCTCATTGCTGCGGTTTATTAGTTTTTCTTTTTCCTTTTCCTTTGGTTTAATAACTTTATGCCAAATTCTAAAGGACATAAAATTAGAAATAAATACCAATATCCAATTCAAATGACGAACGACCGCAGAACTTTCATAAAACAAACAGCCACGGCAGCTACCGCGCTGGGTGTTTTCCCGACTCTGTTGAATGCCGGATGTGTAGGTGCTAACGACAGGATAATCGTCGGACTGATTGGTTGCCACGGACAGGGATTTGTTGATCTGAA
>CAILJH010000071.1 GCA_903834475.1 uncultured Prolixibacteraceae bacterium
CTTTCTTTCAAGATGATATCGATATATTTAAATTTTTGTCATGTACTTAGAATTTTTTTAATCATTTTAGCTTATCGTTTTTTTTAATATGCTGATGCAGATTTGTATTCTGCATTTCATTTCTCTATTCCAATTGAATTATAAATTCCAACTTTAACGAGGTGTGGATTGCAGATCTACACCAGCAGGTTTTTCATTTTTATTTCACTGATAGCAGATCTCAACCAGTATCTGTTTAAACATTGTCTGATGATTGATTGTTAGGAGAGCCAATAAGAATTCCTGATGAGAAATCATTCAGGCTGGAAATAACCGTTAAAACTAATACGATCAAAAAATGAAATTTAAAGTTACATTACTTTTGCTGGCTGGACTTTTGCAGGGTTCTGGTTTAATCGCACAACAAACAGGCAAAGATTCTGCCATCTGGGTAAGAGATGGTTTTACGCTTACCGTTGCCGAAGATTTGGTTGATTTTCCGCGATTTATGGCTTTCGATGACCGGGGAACTCTGTATGTTTCACTGCCGGGAAGCGGCGAAATTAAATCACTGAGAGATACCAACAACGATGGTTATTACGAAACTGTAAATACATTTGTAAGTGGTTATCCGACCGTACATGGTATGTTTTTTTACGACGGCTGGCTTTGGTTCACCCAATCAGGTGCAATATACAAAGCCATGGACAGCGATCATGATGGCGTGGCAGACCAGACGGTAACTGTTATTGCCAAAGGTACACTTCCTGAAGGCGGCGGTCATTGGTGGCGTCCGGTGATGATCAATAAGAACAGAATTTATACGTCAATTGGTTGTTCCGGAAATATTGCCATTGATGAAGGAACCGAAAGACAAAAAATCTGGTCGTTCGATCTGAATGGCAAAGACAAAAAACTGTTTGCCTCGGGAATCCGCAACACTGAAAAACTGGTGGTTCGACCGGGGACCGACGAAATTTGGGGAATGGATCATGGCAGCGACTCGTTTGGAGAATATTTTGAAAAGAAAATTCCAAACGGAGGACAGCCCATTACTGATGTATATCCTCCCTGCGAGATGAACCGTTATGTACAGGATGGCTTTTACGGACATCCGTTTATTGTGGGCAACCGCATTCCACGTTATGAATACATGAACCGGCCCGACATTCTTGAACTGGCTGCCAAAACCATTGTACCCGAGTGGGCAACCGGCGCTCACTGGGCACCTTGTGCGATGGCTTTTTATACCGGGAATCAGTTTCCTTCGGAATTTAAAAATGATGCATTTGTTGCTTTTCACGGGTCGTGGAACAGTAGCATAAAAGTCGGATATTGTGTGAGCCGGGTATTGTTCGACAATGGCCATCCTTACGGAGCGCTAAAATTTGTCGATTTCCTTACTCCTGACGGAAATGTGCTGGGAAGGCCGGTTGATGTGGTGGTCGCCCCGGATGGATCACTGCTGATTTCCGACGATTTTAAAGGCAAGATTTACAGGCTCAGCTGGAAAGGAAAAAAATAAATCAACTGATGGCCTGAATTCAGGAAGCTTTTTATACCGATGACTTTGCTAATGCGGATTTATAATCCGCATTTCACACCTCTATTCCAATTGGTTTATAAATCCCAACTTTACCGAAGTGTGCATACAAATCCACATCAGCGAGTGTTTTTAAATTGAAAAGGTATTGGTTTCATGAAAGGATTCGCTCTTAATAAGCTTTCGACTTGATGTCGCGAATGAGCAATTGCAGATTGGTTTTCCCCCTGAATTCGTTTTCGGTCACGGAATAGCAAATATCGAAGGGCAGTCCCTGACTGATCGCATCAAAATGGTGTGCCTGGTTGAAGGCAATCCCGGCAAATTTGGATGAATGACTGGTCGGCTCAATCAATTCCAGTTTTAAATGTTCCTGATTTTTACCAACCGTCCGGCTGCTGCCACTATCAAGCACATTTTCAGAAATAAAAACAGGCATCATGTTGTGCGGGCCAAATGGAGCAAATTGTTTGAGCAGGCGGTAAAACTTTGGGGTAATATCCGAAAGGTAAATTTTCGCCTCTGCTTCAATCGATTCGGTTTGTTGCTGGTTGGTAATCTGTTTGGTTACAATGTCTTCGAAGCGTTTCGAAAACTCGTAGATATTTTCGATTCTCAATGTCAGGCCGGCTGCATACATGTGTCCGCCGTATGATTCAAGCAAATCACTGCAGGCACCGATTGCCTCGTATAAATCAAAATCGCGCACCGACCGTGCCGAGCCGGTAGCCAGTCCATTCGATTCGGTCAAAACAACCGTTGGGCGATAGAAATATTCGGTGAGCCGTGAAGCTACAATACCGACAACCCCTTTGTGCCAGTCGCGATTATAAAGAACGGTTGCATTTTTCCCTTCATGTCCGGGATCGCGATGAATCATCTCAAGCGCCTCCAGTGTGATGTCGCGGTCGAGTGTTTTCCGGATTTCGTTGTACGAATTGATTTCGTCACCAAGCAAGAGCGCAGCATCCTCATTGGTGGAGGTTAAAATAGCCACCGATTTTTTCCCGTGTTCAATTCTTCCTGAAGCGTTCAACCGTGGTCCAATCTTGAAAACGATATCGCTGACCGATATCTCTTCAGAATTCAAACCTGAATACTGCATGATTGTTTTCAGGCCAATACTGGGAGAAGAATTAAGTTTTTTTAAACCGTAATGCGCCAAAACCCTGTTTTCGCCAGTGACCGGAACTATGTCGGAGGCAATACTCACGACCAGCAAATCGAGCAGTTCTGCTAATTCTGAGAATGGAATATTGTTCTTGGAAGAAAATGCCTGAAGAAATTTAAATCCAACGCCGCAGCCCGAAAGCTCTTTGTATGGATAGCTGCAATCGGGCCGTTTAGGATCCAGAACAGCGATTGCATCGGGGATGATATCATCCGGATTGTGGTGATCGCAAATAATAAAATCGACACCCAGATCTTTGGCCATCTTAATTTTATCGACTGCTTTGATTCCGCAATCAAGAACAATTACAAGCGATATTTTTTGTTCTGCGGCATAAAGGATGCTGGTTTTAGAAATCCCATATCCTTCTGAATACCGGTCAGGAATATAATAATCGAGGTTTTTTAGCCGGGTCCTGAGAAACTGGTACATCATGGCTACCGAGGTTGTGCCATCCACATCATAATCGCCGTAAATCAATACTTTCTCCTGATTATCAATGGCACGTTCCAACCGTTCCACGGCTTTGTCCATGTCTTTCATCAGAAACGGATCGTGGAGGTCGGTTAATTTTGGCCTGAAAAAAGCCTGAGCTTCGGCAAATGAAGTAATGCCTCTTTGTGCTAAAAGATTGGCAACAATCATATTAACATTTAACGCTACCGATAAATGCTTGATGATATTTAAATCGCCTTCTTTTTTGATATTCCAGACCTTATCCATTCGTTGATTTTCAGAACCGATGCGTTTTGCGCAAAAATTTCTCAAAGATAAAAAATGAAGTCAGAACTCGAAAGTAAATCCGGTTCATTAATTCATATTTTGTTAACAATTCCAATATGCAATACTTTGCTATCTTTGTCGGGATTTTTTTTGAATTTTTAACTGTTGATTTTTATGAGCATATCTGAATTAAGCGAACAGGAAATAGTAAGGAGAAATTCCTTACAGAAAATGAAGGACTTAGGTATTGATCCTTATCCAGCAGCTGAATTCCCGGTAAATGTTTCCACTTCAGAAATCAAAGAAAAGTATAATCCTGAACTGAACAACTTTCAGGAAGTAGTTCTGGCAGGCCGTATCATGAGCCGCCGCATCATGGGGAAAGCCTCCTTCGCCGAATTGCAGGATTCTACCGGAAGATTACAACTTTACATCAATCGCGACGAAATATGCCCGGACGAAGATAAAACCCTTTACAACGATGTGTTTAAGAAACTGCTCGACATTGGCGATGTGGTTGGCGTAAAGGGATTTGCTTTCATTACCCAGGTTGGTGAACTGTCGGTTCATGTCAAAGAACTTTTTGTGCTCAGCAAGTCGCTTCGTCCGTTGCCTATTGTTAAGGAAAAAGACGGTCAATTGTTTGATGCTGTTACCGATCCTGAAATGCGTTACCGTCAGCGTTATGTCGACCTGATTGTAAATCCTCAGGTGAAAGACACTTTTATCAAGCGGTCGAAAATCATCAATACGATGCGTCAGTTTTTCAACGAACAAGGTTATCTTGAAGTTGAAACTCCGATATTGCAATCCATCGCCGGTGGGGCAACTGCCCGGCCTTTCATCACGCATCATAATGCATTAAATATTCCGCTCTATTTACGTGTTGCCAACGAACTTTACCTGAAACGCCTCATCGTAGGCGGATTTGATGGAGTTTATGAATTTGCGAAAGACTTCCGTAACGAAGGAATGGACCGCACGCACAATCCGGAATTTACCGTCATGGAAATTTATGTAGCCTACAAAGACTACCTCTGGATGATGAATTTTACTGAAGAAATGATTGAGCGGGTTGCCATTGCGCTGCACGGAACGACCCAGGTTCAGCTTGGCGATACCGTGATTAATTACCAAAAGCCATTCAAACGGGTGACCATGTACGATTCCATCAAGGAATACACCGGTTTTGATATTGCCGGAAAATCGGAATCCGAACTCCGTGATATATGCAAACAACTGGGTATCGAAACCGATGCCAGCATGGGAAAAGGAAAGATGATTGACGAGATTTTTGGTGAAAAATGCGAACATCATTACATACAGCCGACATTCATCATCGATTACCCGGTCGAAATGTCGCCCCTGACCAAGAAACACCGTACCGTTGAAGGTTTAACGGAACGCTTTGAATTAATGGTCAACGGAAAAGAAGTGGCCAATGCCTATTCGGAATTGAATGATCCGATCGACCAGCGCGAACGCTTTGAAGATCAGATGAAATTATCAGAAAAAGGCGACGACGAAGCCATGTTTATCGATCAGGATTTCCTTCGCGCACTGGAATACGGAATGCCACCAACTTCAGGAATGGGGATTGGAATCGACCGCCTGACCATGTTCATGACCAATAATTTATCGATACAGGATGTACTTTTCTTTCCACAGATGAAACCCGAAAAGGCTGCTGAAACCAACGATCCGGATGAAAAATTCATCGAATTGGGAATTCCAGTTGAATGGATTGATGTGATCCGGAAAATAGGGTTAAAAAAAGTTAAAGATTTAAAAGAAATTAAAGCCGGAAAATTTTTTAACGACATTTGCGGATTCAACAAAAAGAACAAACTGGGTCTGGACAACCCATCGTTGGAAGATGTAAACAAATGGTTGTCATAATTCAGAAAATCTAAAAATGTTTGCAAACTCAAAAATAGCAATAATAGGAAGTGGCAGTTGGGCTACTGCCCTTGCAAAAATCCTTTTGCACAATGTGGATTCCATTAATTGGTATTTCCGTAATCCGGACAATATTGAACAATTCAAAAAGTTTAAGCATAACCCCAGTTATTTAAGGAGTGTAGAGTTCGATGTAAGTAAACTGAATTTCTGCACCGATATTAATCAGGCCATTGAAGGAGTTGATATCGTAATTCTTGCTATCCCGTCCGCCTTCCTGAAAGATGCGATGACTGAACTGACTGTTGATCTGTCTCAAAAATTTGTGGTATCGGCTATCAAAGGAATTGTTCCTGAAGACAACCTGATTGTCGGGCAATATCTCCATCAGTATTATAGCATTCCATACGACCGGATCGGCGTAATTGCAGGACCGTGTCACGCTGAGGAAGTTGCTCTGGAACGCTTATCGTACCTGACCATTGCCTGTCCTGATGTGAAAAAGGCCCGGGCATTTGCTTTCCGCCTCGAATGTCCATACATCCGCACACACGTTTCCGATGATATCTTTGGAACCGAATATGCCTCTGTTCTTAAAAACATTGTGGCCATTGCCTCCGGAATTGTACATGGATTGCGCTACGGCGATAATTTCCAGGCAGTACTGATCTCAAATGCCATTCAGGAAATCAAACGGTTTGTCGATAAAGTTCACCCGATTACACGCGATATTAAAAGCTCAGCCTATCTGGGTGATTTGCTGGTCACTGCATATTCACAATTTTCACGAAACCGCACCTTTGGAACGATGATCGGAAAAGGCTATTCAGTTCGTTCGGCGCAACTCGAAATGCACATGGTCGCCGAAGGTTATTATGCTGCCAAGTCAATCAAAGAGATCAACGAAGAATTCAGGGTCAATATGCCCATTGCGGAAGCTGTGTACAATATCTTATACGAAAACATTTCCCCCGCCATCGAAATCAGATTGTTAACCGAAAATCTCAGGTAAAAACATAAAATAAAACAACCAAATAGACACGTAGGTCACATAGAAAAAAAGCTGCGTGTCCTATGTGGTTAAAAAATTAACAAATGAAGAATATTACTTTAAATTTTGACAAGACTTTTGATTTTATTTCAAAAGACTCGATTTACTCATATCGTGAAGTCATCGGGAACCATAGTCGTGCACTTTTCAACAAGACCGGAAAAGGGAACGATTTTTTAGGTTGGACGAATTTGCCGACTTCAATTTCTGAAACCGAACTGGCCGATTACGAATCAACAGCGGCTAAATTGCTTGCCAAAAACATCGATATACTTGTTGTAATTGGCATTGGCGGCTCCTACCTTGGAGCAAAAGCTGTGGTTGATGCACTTTCCGACAGTTTTGCTCACCTGAAAGAACGCAAAAATCCGTTCATCCTGTTTGCTGGTCAAAACATCAGTGAAGATTACCTGTTCGAAATCCGCGACTTGCTGAAAAACAAGGAATATGCGCTGGCTGTGATCTCTAAATCGGGAACAACAACCGAACCTGCACTGGCTTTTCGCCTCCTGAAACAGGATATCGAAGATAAATACGGAAAGACAGAAGCCAACGAGCGAATCATAGCAATTACTGATGCCAGCAAAGGCGCTTTGCGATCATTGGCAACCATTGAAGGCTACAAAACATTTGTAATTCCTGATGATATTGGTGGCCGTTATTCAGTGCTGACTCCGGTTGGATTGCTTGCCATTGCTGTTGCAGGGTTTGATATCCGTGCCTTGGTAAAAGGTGCCGTTGATATGCAGCATGCTACTGGTGTTGATATTCCGTTCGAAGATAATCTGGCTGCACAATATGCTGCTGTTCGAAATGAACTGTACAAAAACGGAAAAAAGGTTGAAATTTTGGTGAACTTCAATCCAAAACTTCACTTTCTGGCTGAATGGTGGAAACAGCTTTACGGCGAAAGCGAAGGAAAAGATGGTTTGGGAATTTTCCCAGCTTCGGTAGATTTCTCTTCAGACCTGCATTCCATGGGACAATATATTCAGGAAGGTGAACGCACTTTATTCGAAACGGTTCTTTCAATTGCCAGTCCTGACCGCGAAGTCCGTATCCCAACTGATGCAGCCGATTTGGATGGTCTGAATTTCCTTGCCGGAAAACGTGTGGACGAAGTAAATAAAATGGCCGAACTCGGAACCATGCTGGCTCATGTCGACGGTGGTGTTCCAAATATTCAGATCGTACTTCCAAAACTGAATGAATATTATCTTGGCCAGTTGATCCAGTTCTTCGAAGTAGCTTGCGGGTTAAGTGGATATACTCTGGGAGTTAATCCATTCGATCAACCCGGAGTTGAAGCATACAAAAAGAACATGTTTGCACTGCTCGAAAAACCTGGTTTTGAAGAAGCTACAAAAGCAATAAAGAAAAGGTTATAGTTCAATAAATATAAAAATGGAAAGCGAAATCTCAGGTTTGGGGTTTCGCTTTTTTATTTTTTAAAAGGTTGAAATAATTTCAACTGATACTGGTTGTGAGGCTATATGCATCTAAAGCTTATCAGAAGGATTAGGTTTTAAAGGCTCAATTTCCTTAATCCTTTTGGGGTTCTGCCTGCAATCAAAGATGGATGCTATGGTAATCAGGTTTTCCTTTTTCCAGTAAATGATCTTATAGTTGCTTTCAATAAGGTATCTAAAATCTTCCAGGTAATCACTCAAAAGTACTTCCTGCTGACCAGCTAACGGATTGTTTTCAAGAATTGATACCCTGTCAATAATTCGATTCATTATTTTTCGGGCTATTCTTGCATTAACTTCAAGCGAGTAGTAATCAAATATGTCTTTGAGCTGCCTTTCGGACAACTCCGACCATTCAATTTTTATCTCCATGTTTTAACCTTTTTCTTAAGCTCCTCGTGAGAAATGACCCGGCCCGCATCATGATCCTGTTTGGCCTGGTCGATCATTTCATGGAGATGGCTGATTGACATGGGCTTTAATTTCGACAATTCCTTCTTTGTTTCTTCTTGTGTAACAAAACCTCCATCTTCAACCCGGTCAACATCTTCGTCAATTTCCATATGATATTTTTTTCGGGAAATTCGATTATTATCAGTATCAATGTTTAAAAAACTTTTAACTAATTCTAAAATCAAAGCCTGCTGCTTGTCGGATAATAATGGTAAATATTCGTCAAATTGTTTTTTTAATGCTTTCGAAATCATCACGTTCCACTTTAATTATTTTAGCAAATATAAATATTTCTGAAAGTAAAAAACCGCGTTTGGTCAATTTTCGTGTGAACATGTTGATGGCGGCGTGCCAAATATCCGAATCATTCGTCCAAAGCTGAATGAATATTATCTTGGCCAGTTGATCCAGTTCTTCGAAGTGGCTTGCGGTATAAGCGGATACACTTTGGGTGTAAATCCATTCGATCAGCCGGGAGTGGAAGCTTACAAAAAGAACATGTTTGCCCTGCTCGAAAAACCGGGTTTTGAAGAAGCTACAAAAGCAATTAAAAAACGGTTGTAGTTAAAAAAATAACATAACTTGCATAAGCGAAATCTCAATTAAGGTTTCGCTTTTTTTTAATTCAAATATGACAGCAAATCAATCGGAAGAGTGGAAAGGATATGTCTGGGCATTGGTAGGAACCATTTCCTTTTCGAGCTTGTATGTTTTTAGCAAGGCGGGACTGAATCAGATTGATCTGGCGCAATTTGGAATCTATTATTTTGGAATTGGATTCCTTCTGAATTTAATCCTTGCTGTTTCATCCGGAAAGATCAGCCAGATAAAAAGCCTGCCGCGAAAAGTTTTAGGCCTGCTTGTGCTTTTGGCCGCAATTGATCTGGCATCGAATATTACTTTTTTTATGGCAATCCGGGCCATTCCCGATCCTTCGGTCACTTCATTTTTAGGTAATTTGTTCCCCGTATTCCTGACTACTTTAGGTATTATTTTCCTGAAAGAACGATTTACCTGGCTGGAAGCTTTAGGCGGATCGCTCGCCATTGCCGGAGCTTTTGTCATCAGTTACACCGGTGAACTTGACTGGAATAAAATCTTCATTCCCGGCACAGGACTGGTTGTCATCAATACTTTACTTGCTGCAACTTTTTCGGTGATCGTCAAAAAGAACGTGCAAAAAGCGAGTCCCGTGGTTTTCAACCTGAATTCAAACGGATGGATTTTTCTGTTCTTTCTGGGTTATTTCATCTGGAGCGGCCAGTCACTTTCAATTCCGGTTATGGCCTTCAGGAATATTGCGCTTGGTGCATTTTTCGGCTCATTCCTGGGATTGTTGTCATTTTACTATTCCTACCGCTACATCGCGGCTTCCCGTTCGTCCATTATTCAAAGCCTGAAAGGTATCTTCGTATTGATCATCGCTTTTTTTTACTTCGGAAATTTCCCGCTTTCCATCCAGTTGTGGGGTGGCGGAATCACGATTCTTGGAGTGATCGTAATGACTATGGCACAGGGAGGAATGATCAGGGTTGGGAGGAACGAACATTAACTGTCATTCGATTGTCATAAAGTTGTCATTAAAATGACGCGAAGCAAATGACTACAATTGACAATTAATGACACAAAGTAAATGACTACTTTTTACCTTGATTACAACAATGCAAGTACCGATTTTCGTTTGTTGTTGCCAAGCATGAAATTGAGAATATCTCCCTTGAAGATTGGAACTGTGGCTCCAGTAGTAGTTGCAACCATAGCTCCGGCAGCATTTCCGAAACGAAGCGCTTCATCAATCGTGTGACCGTTCATGTAATAGTGGACAAAACCAGCCGAGAATGCATCGCCCGAGCCAACCGTATCAACCAATTCAATCTGATACCCGGGATCGTAATAAAACTCATTTTTGCTGGTCAGGCAGAAAGCCCCGTTTTCGCCAAGCGTACACAGAATTATTTCAATCTGGTATTTTTCAGCCACTTCAGCAGCAAGGTTTTTCAGGTTATCATTCTTCAATCCCAACAATTCCCTGGTGACCAGCAATTCTTCGTCATTGGTTTTCAAAATGGTTGCCATGTGAAGGTTTTCTTCGATTGATGCTGCAGTATAGCAATTCCTGCGGAGATTAATATCCAGAAATTTAACCACATCAGCTGATTGGTGAATCAGTTCGCGCAAGGTGTTTTTCGAAATTCCATACCGTTGAACCAAGGTGCCAAAACACACACAATCGGCCTGACTGAAGGCATCCATCATTTCAGCATTGATCTCAATATGATCGTATGCAACATCCGGAATAATATCAAAGTCCGGATTCCCATGATCATCGAACTTAATTTTTACGGTACCTGTTGGAAATTCGTAGTCAGTTTGGATGTTTTCGTCAGACACACTCAGACTGATGAGTGCCTTGCGTGCTTCTTTACCATCCAGATCATCGCCAACTTTGCTTAATAATGTGCCGAAGTCGCCAAACGAATTAATTCGGTAAATAAAATTGGCAGGTGCCCCTCCCAGAACCTTTCCGTTCGGAAGCAAATCCCATAATAATTCCCCAAAGGCAGCAATTTTTTTCGGCATATCTCCTACTGTAAAACTGGCGAAAGATAGGAAAATTTAGAAAATCGATGTTCCCTGAAACTGATTACTTTTGATTTAACTTTTAACACTTTGAACTGTTTAATTGAATTACTGATGTTTAGTCAGATAGCATAAAACTTATGAATTATCTTGCACATATCTATTTATCGGGAGAATCGGATGAGATTAAAGTGGGCAATTTCATCGGCGATTTTGTAAAAGGGAATAAATATCTTGAATACCCTGAAAAGGTTGCTGCAGGAATCCGGCTTCACCGGAGTATCGATTCATTTACCGATCAGCATGTCGTTGTCAGGGAATTTATCCAGATCCTGAAACCCGGATATGGAAGGTATGCAGGTATTGTCGCCGATGTATTTATGGATCATTTTCTGGCATCAAACTGGCCCAATTACTCGGTTTATACTTTGCGACAGTTTTCAAAACATGCCCATTCGGTTTTTTTATCCAACTTCGGCTTGCTACCTTTCCGGGTGAAACAATTCCTTCCTTTTCTGATTCAGCATAAACGATTCGAATCGTACGCCCGGCGTGAAAGTATGTTTCATGTGCTCGAAATCATGTCGCGTCGAACCTCTCTACCTTCAAACAGTGAATGGGCCATGGAGATTCTGCATCAGGAATACGATCAGTTTGAGTTTTTATTCCGGAGTTTCTTTGCTGATATGACAGACTACGTTGAAACAGAATTTGCTATAGAAATTTCGAAGCCTATTTTCTGAATCTTATAGTTTTTGGGCAGTAAGCTGACTCAATCCAGATTCGAATTCTATTCTTGAAATGTTTTTAAACCCTGCAGTTTGAAGCATTTCTGAAACTTCGCCTTCGGTAAAACAATCTCCGGCTTCGGTGCCAACCAACATATTAATGGCAAATATTGCTCCTGCCGTTGGCTGTGTCCGGTCGTTATTCATAATCCAATCCTGAATTACAATCTTGCCATTTTTGTTGAGAGCCTTGAAACATTTCCTGATCAAATCCTGATTTACTTCAAGCGAATTGCTGTGAATGATTGCCGATAAAAATACGAGGTCGAATCCTTCCGGAAGTTCATCCAAAGTATAATCACCGGTGTGGGTGCTAATCTTGTTTGCAAAACCTTCTTTCTCCACAAACTGCTGACTAATAGGCACAACATTAGGCAGATCGAACACAGTTGCTATGATTTCAGGCTTTCTCGAAACAAATTCCATAGAATATGCGCCTGAACCACCTCCCACATCTAAAACAGTATATATTCCGGATAAATCAATTTTGGCTAACTGTTGAGGTGCTTGCTTTTTAGCCCGGTCGTGCATGGCATTGATAAAAGCAAAAAGCCAATCTCCACCCCGATCATTAATTTCGGTTGGATGTGCAGACTTTCCGGTTTTTACAACCTGAGTCAGATTACTCCAGGTTTTCCAGA
>CAILJH010000072.1 GCA_903834475.1 uncultured Prolixibacteraceae bacterium
GACCGTTTGAAGTATAGAAATTTGAATATACTCCATATTTATTAGGATTAACCAATTGAGCCATAAACATTCCAAGTAACAAGGACTGCCTGTTCCCGTCAGAAATTCCAAATGTCCGCAATAATTTGGGGGCAATTTCACCGGTTTGCTCGTAAGCAGCAAGAATTTCTTTTCCAGATTTGCCGCACCCGTAATAATTTCCTAATTCCTTCCCCCAGTATTCTAGCTCACCAGCGCGGTTACGGCTGCTGTTCCAGGCATAGCGGCCCCAGTTTTTGTACCAAATCCAATCGCGGTCCATTTCCAGTTCGCGGGGCTCTTTCTTGTCAGCGCTATAAGGCCAATCCCAGTAAGATGCCTGGGGATAGACATGTACCCCTTTTGCTCCCTGGATGGTCTTCATGGCCTGCACAGATTTTTGAATAAAATCAGGAGAGCCATAGCGGAAGGGCTCCAGATTTGCCAGAATATGAACGTTCGATATATGTACCGAACCGAGAGCAGCTAAATCTCTGTGAATAGTTTCCCACGAATCTCGGGGTTCATAGGTAGTTAGGGATTCGCCATTGTATTTAAACATCGTGTACAGATTCTTGTAAATCGGCAAAGAGACTTCCATCACCCTTTTGGCATCGGTATCGTGTCCACGGAGCACAACAGGCGGTTCATCGGTGCGACCCAATGCTTTTAACCCATCTTTCACTCCGGGAAGGATAGTTTTACTGAACCATTCTACATCGTCATCGATGGTATTCATGGCTTCTCCCAGGGTAATCAGCAAGCCAACATTCGGGTATTTTTCGATAAAAGCAGCGATCGATTTTCGCGTATAATCGGCTATGATAGGGATTATTGGCCGCGAACGATCCTGCGTTTTCATGTTGTTATGCTCGGCAAAAGGCTTGGAAACGATGATATTATAGAACATCTGAATCACCCAAATACCCCGTTTCCCGGCTTCCTCCGTCAGGAAAGTAAACATCTCCTCATTCTTTTTGAAGGTGGCATCATCCACTTCAACTGCATATGGATAGTCTTTAAGTTTCACCAGCGAAGCAAACGGGTGACCATTCCACAGATACAAAGAATTGTAGCGGTTTTCAACCATCATATCCAGGTATTTGATCCACAGTGCCTTGTCGTAAAACCAGGGAAAATTTTCAGGCGTGTAGGGATATTCATAGACCGTACGTCCCGGTAGGTAGGTAGTTTTTTGCAAACCAATACAAGTCCCGCGCATGACCATACCTGGACGGTCCGTCATATTGATTTCCTTCGGAAGATTACCCGTTGCCTTTAGTTGGTCAGCCAGCTCCATGCAGCCGTAAAGCGTTCCGCTGGCATCTGCACCACCAATGCGAATGGTTTTTTCCGAACTTTGAATCGTGAAACCTTCCTTCCCGAGGGTATCCAGTGATGGTTTGCTTGATACCAATTCAGCAAGTAACTTTCCTTTCAAAGTCCCGACAATAATTTGAATTTCAGTGTTGCCTCCGACAGGTTTATCTGTCAGTTGAACCATATATCCCTGAGATTTTAAGGCATTGGCCAACTTCTC
>CAILJH010000073.1 GCA_903834475.1 uncultured Prolixibacteraceae bacterium
CAGTGCAGAACAGGAGAGAACCCTGCGTTTGGCCGAAGACCGTGCGGAAATGGGAAGAAGCAGACAGGCTGATGCCCCTGATAAAGAATCAGTTGAAGCATAACCATAAAATCCGAAATGATGGACTCAAACAATGAAACATCGGGAAAAAACCAACAAAACAGGACATTCGTGAAATCATCAGACGACGAATGGGTCCTGAGATTGTACGTGGCGGGGCAAACGCCTAAATCAATCAATGCGTTCAAAAACCTGAAAGCAATTTGCGAGGACAAACTGGATGGCAAGTATAAGATAGAAGTGATCGACCTGCTTGTAAATCCTCAGCTTGCCGGCGATGATCAGATTTTTGCAGTACCAACCCTGGTCAGGAAACTACCCGTGCCAGTACGAAAAATAATTGGCGATCTTTCGGATACCGAACGTGTACTGGTAGGTCTTGATTTATTTCAAAGGAGTATTTCAAACGAATTAACAAGCAATCCACATGAAACAATCTGACAGCAATAAAGAATTGACTAAACAGGCTTTCGAATTGGCAGCGTCGGACACAAAGCAGAAATATCTCCTGCGATTGTATATTGCCGGTTCAACGCCACAATCGAACCGTGCAGTAGCAAACATAAAAATAATTTGCGAAGAACATTTAAAAGGGCAATATGAGCTCGACGTGGTTGACCTTTACGAGAAGCCGTATCTGGCTGCCGGAGAACAGATTATTGCCGCTCCAACGCTCATCAAGAAGCTGCCGCTTCCCTTGCGCCGGATCATCGGTGATATGTCAAATACCGATCGTGTGCTGGTGGGACTCGATCTGCGAAGGGAAAATCAAAAATAAATGAATTTCGTTCCTGATAAAGGATCAGTTAAAAGAATGATAAGATGGCAAATAAATCAGCATCTGAAGCAGAAGAACAACTCCGGACAGAAAACGAGGATCTGAAACATCGTTTAGCCGAAGCAGAAGAAACTCTTTATGCCATCCGAAACGGTGAAGTTGATGCAATTGTCGTTTCAGGCACCGAAGGGACACGGATATTTTCACTCACTTCTGCCGAAACACCCTATCGTATCATGGTGGAAGAGATGCACGAAGGTGCAGCAACGCTCATGGCCGATACAACGATCATTCACTGCAACAGCAGGTTTGCAGAAATGGTCGCTCGTCCTGCCGAACAAATCGTGGGAGCCCGCTTCAGTGAGTTTATTGGTGAAAATGAGAAATCCGCTTTTACCAGGCTGTTCAATTCAGGTTTGGCCCAAAAAAGCAGCGGAGAGATTACCTGGTTGAGCCCGGAAAATGAAATCCATTATTTTCACCTTTCGTTCAGCCCTTTGCCTGTGGAAGTTACCGGTGATGTATGCGTAATTGTGTCGGACTTTACAGAGCGGAAACAGGCCGAAGAAACGCTGCATTCCCATGCTTTTCTAAATAGCGTGATCGATAGCAGCCCGAATGCACTTTGGATTATAGATAAACAGGGAACCCTGACTCAAATGAACCAGGCAAGCCAAACCCTTTTCAGCTTACATGACGAAGATGCGATTGGCAAATACAATATTTTTTATGATCCTGATTTTCAGGAGCAGGGATTTATGCCAATGATCCGCGATGTTTTTGAGAAAGCTGCCATTGTCCGCTTTATTGCCAGTTACCATACTTCGTCGATCAAAGCAATTGAAGCAGCTCAGAACCTAAAGCTTGAACTGGATGTAAGCATCTCGCCTATCCTGGATGCACATGGGAAATTGACAAATGCTGTTGTTCAGTTTACCGACATTACCGAACGTAAAAAAACGGAACAAAAGCTCAGAGAAAGCGAACTTAAATTCAAAAATTTGGTTAATGATATGCCGGTTGGAGTATTGCTGCAAGGGCCACACTCCGAAATGCTTTTAAGTAATCCCAAAGCACTTGAATTGCTTGGATTAACTGAAGATCAATTGTTAGGTAAAACTTCGTTCGACCCTGATTGGAATGTTATTCACGAAGATGGTTCTCCATTTCCGGGTGAAACCCATCCTGTACCACAAGCAATAGCAACAGGTCTGCCAGTCAAAAATGTTATTATGGGCGTTTATCATCCTATTATCGACAATCGTGCATGGTTATTGGTAGATGCTATTCCACAGTTTGATGCTGATGAAAATATACATCAGGTCGTTTGCACTTTTGTTGATATCAGCAAACGCAAGCAGGCTGAAGCAGATTTGCAAAAGAAGATAGATGATCTGTTGCTGTTTCAGCGGGTGACCGTAAACCGTGAACTAAAAATGATTGAGCTTAAAAAAGAAATCAATGAACTTTTGAAAGATTCAGGAAAGGATCAAAAATACAGGATTGTGGAATAGAATGAATAATTCATGAGATACATCAACTTTGTGAAACTTAGTGTTTTCGTGCCTTTGTGGCGATTTTTATTCATGCCACGAAGACACCAAGGCTCAAAGGATTCACTAAGTTTAATAATAATACAGGTTAGGAGATGACGACTTTAGAAACCTTGCTTTTTCTTAAAACCTCAAAAAGATGAAGAAAATGAACTTCAAAAATCTTAAAATCGGGACGCAGCTTATGCTTGGTTTTGGGACCATGTTTTTGTTTGTCGTTGTGTTGGGAACGGTCGCCTACCGGCAATCGGGCCAACTCCACCTGCAAACAGAAATCATATACAATCATCCGGTGAAAACCCGCCAAACAATAGGTGAAATAACCAGTAAATTTCTGCTTACACGGATAAATATCAGAGACTTTCTGTTGGAAGAGAATCTTGAAGATCGTCAAAAATTCCTGAATGAATTAATTGTAAATCAGTCGGATGTGTTAATTGGAATAGAAAAGCTCAGGGAAAGCTACCTCGGACCGCGCGAAGATCCTGATGCATTGAACCGTGAAATGATCCGATGGAATTCGATCACCCATGAATCCATTCAAATGATAAGTTCCGGAAAACCGGAGGAAGCGCGGCAACTATATATTCCTGATGGAACAGGCCCGAAACAGGCGATCAAAGTTTTAGCAGACTTACAGAAAATCAGCGATTTTGCGACAAATAAAGCGAGCGAAATATTGGCCAATTCCATCTTAATCAGCCATTCGCTCAAGCTGCAGCTTCTGCTGCTGATCTCCCTGATCCTGATCTTTTCGTTTGTTATTTACTCTTTTTTGTTCCGTAATATCAGCACTCCTCTAAAAGAATTAACAGCGGCTGCCCAACAGTTTCAAGGTGGAGACCGGAGTTCGCGCAGTTCGTATGCATCACCCAATGAATTAGGCATTTTATCCGGTTCATTCAATTCGCTCGCCGAAAGTATTCAGTCGACTATTAATTTAAACGAAAAAGTGGTCAACTTTGCCAGTCTGATGCTCAGTAAAAACAAGGCTAAAGAATTTTTCAGGGAAACAATTCATGCCATTTCCATCCATACCAATTCGCAAATGGCAGCCATTTACCTGTTGAGCGACGACAAGAAAACCTTCGAACACCTTGAATCTATCGGATTGGACGACAAGGCCCGGCTATCGTTTGATGCATTGAATCTGGAGGGCGAATTCGGACCGTTACTTGCTTCGCACAAGGTTCAGCACATCAAAAATATACCTGAAAATACCCGCTTTGTTTTTAAAACCGTAAGCGGCAGGTTTATTCCGCACGAAATAATCACCATTCCTGTTCTCTCACATCAGGAGGTGATTGCAATTATTTCGCTGGCCAGTGTCAGCAGTTATAGCCATCAGTCCATTCAATTTATTGATAGCATTTTGGACACCCTAAATGCCCGTATCGAAGGGGTTGTTGCCAACGACAAAGTGCTAAAAATTTCGGAGATACTCGAACAAAAAAACCACGAACTGGAAGCCGGAAAAACAGAACTTTCTGCACAATCGGTAGAGCTGATGGGACAAAACATTGAACTTGAAATTCAGAAAAGGCAGTTGGACGAAGCGAGCCGGCTTAAAACTGTCTTTTTGTCGAACATGAGCCACGAACTTCGTACACCGCTTAATTCGGTAATTGCCCTTTCGGGAGTTCTCAACCGCCGGCTTGCGCAGAAAATTCCGGATGAGGAATACGGCTATCTGGAAGTTATTGAGCGCAATGGAAAGCATTTACTCTCGCTGATTAACGATATTCTCGACATTTCGAGAATCGAGGCGGGGCACGAAGTTATCGACTTGTCAGAGTTTAATGCCAATGACCTGATTACTGATGTGATAGGCATGATTAAGCCACAAGCACAACAGAAAAACATTGAAATACTCTTTAATGCGGGCAGTTCGCGACTTTCGGTTACAAGCGATGTAAACAAATGCAGGCATATCCTGATGAACCTTGTCGGCAATGCGGTGAAGTTTACCGAAAAAGGGAAGGTAGAAATTACAGCCGTTAAAAGTGATTCGAATTTTGAAATTGCAGTAAGCGACACCGGTATTGGAATTTTCGAAAAAAATCTGTCTCATATTTTCAATGAATTCCGTCAGGCCGATGGAAGCACAACCCGGAAGTTTGGAGGATCCGGATTGGGCCTGGCCATTGCAAAGAAATATGCCAATCTGTTGGGTGGAATGATTTCAGTTAAAAGTACTCCCGGAATTGGTTCCGAATTCAGACTCAGCCTGCCATTGCACTATGCTGCTGAAAACAGGGTCGACGAAAGTGTCGTACGGACAAGGTTCAAACCTGAAAACAGACCAAAGCAGCATAAGCTCATTTCCGGATCTGCCAATAAAACCATTTTACTGATCGACGACAGCGAATCGGTAATTTTGGAGATCAAAGATATCCTGAGTGAAACCGGATACAAGTTGCTTTTTGCAACCAATGGCAACGATGCACTTCGCATTATTGCCCAAAACGTTCCCGACGGTATCATTCTCGATCTGTTAATGCCCGGAATCGATGGATTTGAAATGCTCCGAATCATTCGTGAAAAAGAGCAAACCGCCCACATTCCGGTTCTGATACTGACTGCCAAACACATCACCAAAGAAGAACTCCTGTTTTTAAAACAGAATCATATTCATGAGTTAATTCAGAAAGGGCTTGTAAACAGCGACCAACTAATCAACTCGATTGACGATATGATTTTTCCGGAATTATTGGCAGCGAAAGCTTCTCCGGAAGAATTGCTTCCCACCAAAGACAAACCCGTGGTACTGGTTGTTGAGGATAATGCCGATAATATGACAACGGTACACGCGATTCTTGCCGGAAGTTATCGTATTATAGAAGCTACCGATGGTATCGGGGCAGTTGAAATGGCTATAAAACACCAGCCTGATTTGATTTTGATGGACATTAACCTTCCTAAAATGAATGGCATCGCTGCATTTAAAATCATTCGAAAGGATGCCGCATTGCAGCATATTCCGGTTATTGCCCTTACTGCCAGCGTAATGATTGCCGATCGCGAAACCATTCTGGCGTATGGAATGGATGCCTACATTTCGAAACCGATTGACGAAGAAGTCTTATTCAAAACGATTAATGAAGTGCTTTATGGAAAATAAACAAATCAAAATTCTGGCTATCGACGATATTCCGGATAACCTGATCAGTATCAGAGCGCTGATCAGGGAAGGGTTTCCAGAGGCAATCATTTTTACCGCATTAAACGGTGCCGAAGGGATTGAACTGGCTGCCCTCGAAGATCCCGATGTGATACTGCTTGATATTGTAATGCCCGGTATGGATGGTTTTCAAATATGCAAACTGCTGAAAGAAGACCAAAAACTAAGCAATATTCCGGTGGTTTTTGTTACAGCATTTAGCGGTGACAAAAAGAACCGTATCAGGGCGCTCGAATGCGGAGCTGAAGCCCTGCTGACCAAACCCATTGACCAAATCGAGCTGATCGCTCAAATTCGCGCTATGCTGAAGCTAAAAATCGCCATCGTCATTCAACAAAACGAAAATACAAGGCTCAACGAATTGGTTGAAAATCAGGTTGTCCAGCTGAAACAAAACTATACGGCTACCCTAAACCTGATCGAAGATTTAAGTATTGAGATTGAAGCCAGAAAGCAAAATGAGAAGAAGCTGCAAGTGAGCGAAGAACATTACCGGGTTCTGACCCAATTCGCCAACGATGCGGTTATCTGCATTAATGCCGATGGAGTGGTAGACGAATGGAATAACGGGGCAGAAAAAATATTCGGGTATACCAAAGATGAAATATCTGGAAAATCGATGGTTTTAATCTTGGCTCAACAATTCAGGCAACAGATTTTGAATATCATTGACAGGGTGCCCGGCAGCGGAGATAGTCCATTGGTTGGCAATGCTGTTGAGATGGTCGGTTTACATAAGAACGGAACTGAGTTTCCCATTGAATTGTCGTTATCGGAATGGGAAACCTCCTCCGGAAAGTACTTTACCGGAATCATTCGTGACATCTATGACCGAAAAATGGCAGAAAATTTGATTCGTGAAAAAGACCTCCAGTTCCGAAAGCTTTCTGCCAATTTGCCCGACCTGATTTTTCAATTTACCCGAAGACCTGACGGGACCTATTGCGTACCGATAGCCTCTGAAGGGATTCGGAATATTTACGGATGTTCGCCCGAAGATGTAATCGACGATTTTGCCCCGATAGGCAGGGTCATTCACCCCGAAGATGCAGATAAAGTAAGGTGTGAAATTGAAAACTCTGCAAAAACCATGAGCCCGTTTTTCTGTGAATATCGGGTGCAAATCCCTGGTCAGGAAATAAAATGGTTGCTCTCCAGATCAATACCTGAATTATTAGCCGACGGAAGTATTACATGGTATGGCTTTAATACGGACATCACTGCGCGTAAGCTGGCAGAACAGGAATTAGTTAAGGCCAAAGAACAAGCAGAGGAGAGCAACAGACTGAAATCGGCGTTTCTTGCCAATATGTCGCACGAAATAAGAACTCCCATGAACGGCATACTTGGCTTTGCCGCCTTATTGAAAGAACCTAACTACAGCGAAGAGGAGCAAAGGGATTACCTTGAAATAATAGAGCGAAGTGGCACCAGAATGTTAAATATCATCAATAATATTGTTGATATCTCGAAAATAGAATCGGGCCTGATGGAGGTGAACAAGACATCGACGAATATAATCGACCAATTGGAATATGTTTATACTTTTTTTAAACCTGAAACCGACAAAAAGAGATTGCAGTTATTCCTCAAAAAAAGCTTACCCACCGCTGCAGCCATCATCACTACCGATCGGGAGAAAGTTTATGCCATTCTGATCAATCTTGTTAAAAATGCCATTAAATACACCAATGATGGTATGATCGAAATCGGGTGTGAAATTGTAGAGACGCACGGCGGTGCGTCTTTACAATTTTACATAAAAGACACTGGTATTGGGATTCCGGCCAACAGGCAGGTAGCGATATTTGAACGCTTTATACAGGCTGACATTGCCGATGTCAAGGCTTTTCAGGGTGCCGGCCTTGGTTTATCAATTGCCAAAGCGTATGTCGAATTATTGGGAGGGCGTATCTGGTTGGAAAGCGAAGAAGGTCAAGGGTCAACTTTCTTTTTTTTATTCCCTATACCCCTTCTCCAAAAGATGCAATCACTGATCTGAAGCTAGTTGCGGGCGCTAAAACAAATGATACGATCGGGAAACTTAAAGTTTTAATTGCCGAGGACGATGAATCATCGGAAATGTTGATGTCAATAGCAATGAAACCTTACAGCAAAGAAATAATAGAAGCAAAAACAGGTGTTGCAGCCGTTGAAATCTTTCGCAAAAACCCGGATATTGATTTAATCCTGATGGATATTCAAATGCCCGACTTAAATGGATATGATGCTACCCGCCAAATCCGTCAGTTTAACAAAAATGTTATCATTATAGCTCAGACGGCTTTTGGTCTTTTAGGCGACCGTGAAAGGGCAATTGAAGCCGGTTGTGATGATTATATTGCAAAACCAATAATTAGGAACGAATTAATGGCAATAATAGAAAAGCAAATCAGTAAGAGAGCATTCGGACAATCGGGAAATAGGAGAGTATAACGTCGAATAAGGAGATCAACACGTTAATCATTCTCCATTGTTCCCCGGTCAATGATTTCCTCTATTGAGTAATTCCCGATTGTTTTCATAACTGGATAATAATTTTCTGGCTTTTCTCGCTTTTCCCATTGCATCAGCAGCAATCATGGCATTTAACACCTTTTCGGGTGTAATGTTTCCGGCTTCATGGTGAATTCCTTCCTTAGGATCGCAGGCTTTTATGGCAGCTTCCATAAGTTTGGATTTGGTGGTCTCTTTTAAGCCAATGTCTGCAAATGTTGTTGGTAGTCCGATCTCCTCACAAAACGAATAGACTGTTGCAATTTCTTCAGGATGGGCATCCGTGAGATGCAGACCGGTTAAAACTCCAAAGGCTACTTTTTCACCATGGAAAAACTGATGCGTTTCTTCCAGTGCGGTAAGTCCGTTATGTATTGAATGTGCCGCAGCCAGACCGGAACTTTCAAACCCGATTCCGCTTAACAGGATATTCGCTTCTACAATGTGGTGCAGGACCGGTGTGACGATATTGTTTTCATTTGAAATTTTAGCAGCGGAACCGTAACGCAGCAGCGAATCATAACATAGTCTGGCAAGATTTAACCCGGTCATTGTACTTAATCCACCGCACTCATTGGTCGATTGCGTGCGGTCGCACGATCTTGCCTCGAACCAGGTAGCCAAGGCATCACCCATGCCAGAGACAAGGAATCGGGGAGGAGCTGCTGCAATAATGTTCATATCTACGAGTACTACCTGTGGATTCATCTTCTGATAATAAACAGATTCAAAAATTCCGCTATTGGAATAAATGACTGCACATCCGCTGCAAGGTGCATCGGTTGAGGCAATGGTCGGGACAATAATTACAGGGATGCCTCCCCTGTCGGAAACGATCTTTGCCGTATCAATCGTCTTTCCTCCCCCCATACCAATAACTACGTCAACTTTTTCTCTTGCAATAATTTCAGCAAGTCGTTGCAGCTCCTTTTCGCAACACTCTCCCCTGAATTCTTCGATATAAATGGAGGCTCCAGGATTTTTAAAATTAGATGAAGGCTGTATTTTGTTTATTACTGTTGGAGAGGCTAAAATAAGTCCTTTTTGACCCAGGAGACTGATAAGATCAGGTAATAGCTCAAGTGCGTTTTCCCCCTGAATATACTTTCCGGGAAACACGGCCTTATATGGTTTTAGATTGTTTTTGATCTCATTTCCCTGTCTATTCGAAGCCTCATTACCTGTTAAATATTGTGGTGCGTCAACTGTTTTTAAACGGTCTTCCATAATAGTATAAATTAATGTTTTAAAGATCAAATTACAATGGTTCTGAAGGTTAAGTTTATTCTTGGCCCGTTTATCCGTTTTGTTGGTGGCAGCC
>CAILJH010000074.1 GCA_903834475.1 uncultured Prolixibacteraceae bacterium
ATATCAGGGATTACAAGATCAAGCGAACCGCTGATGGCGATTAGATCGGCAATTTTATAGCCGGAAGCAATTTCGTTCATTACAAACAGGTTGCTAAAGTTCGGCGTCCGGAATTTCATTCGGTAAGGCGATTTGTTCCCATCGCTGACCACATAAACAGCCAGTTCGCCACGGGCAGTTTCCACCCTCCGGAAATATTCACCGGCCGGAAGTTTAATGATCGGTTTCATTTTGGCGGTAAAATCACCTTCAGGAATGTTGTCGACCAACTGTTCCAGAATGCTCAGCGATTCCCACATTTCGGCCATTCTGACTTTATAGCGGGCAAAAACGTCGCATCCGGTTTCGAGAATTTCGTTGAACTGAACTTTATCGTATGCACCGTATGGTGCAATTTTGCGGACGTCGCACGAGAAATTGGAACCACGACCCGAAGGACCGGTAACACCGAATCCGATGGCAGTTTCGCGGCTCATCATGCCAATGCCTTTGGCACGGTTCTGAAAAATCACGTTTCCGGTCAGCAACTGATCGTATTCAGGAAGTTTGGTACGGAAGTATTTGATGAAATCTTTAATTCGTTTCTGGAAGTTCGGGTGCACATCATGCATCAAACCACCGGGCATTACAAAGCTGTGAAGCAATCTCGAACCAAACGATTCTTCAAAAATATCGAGTATATGTTCGCGATCGCGGAGTCCGTAGAAAAAGGAGGTCAATGCACCGAGATCCATTCCGAAAGCACACCACCACAATTGATGCGATGCCAGACGGTTCAATTCGTCCAAAATGGTGCGGATGTATTTGACACGTTCCGGAACTTCAACCTGCAAGGCATCTTCAACGATCATGCAAACTGCTTCGTTATTCATGTGAGCTGACAGATAATCCATCCGGTCGGTCAGGTGAATCAACTGCTGGTAAGTATTGGCTTCGCACATTTTTTCGATTCCGCGGTGGATGTAACCAACATGCGGAGTCAGGTACCTGACCGTTTCACCTTTCAAACAAACTTCCAGCCTTAATACACCGTGGGTTGACGGGTGCTGGGGGCCCATATTGATAATATAGTCCTCATTCTCCCCAACAATCACATCTTTTATAATTTCTTCACTCATTACTTGAGTTTTAGCGTTCAATGATATTTATTTCGTCGCGGAAATCCTTGCGCAGCGGGTATCCATAGTTGTCTTCCAGAAAAAGACGTTTCAAGTTTGGGTGGTTGTTAAACCGGATTCCAAACAGGTCGAATATTTCGCGTTCAAGGTATTCTGCAGTTGGGTACAATGCTACTAAACTGTCAATGGCAGGATTTTCGCGGTCAGTCAAAACAACTTTCACGACCACCAAATGCCTGAATTCAACAGACTCCAGATGACAAACAACCGTCATGTTGGTTTGAAAATCAACAGCAGTCTGGCTAATTAAATAGTTAAAGGATAGTTTTGGATCCGATTTCAGTTTTTCAACCAAGGTGAAGTAATTTTCTGCAGGAACGATAAATTCCGGCAATTGAGTTCCTTCAGGGACCACCACTTCAGGAACAAGTGCCCTGATTATTTCTGATAATTCTTCTTTATTCAGCATAGAATTTGGAAATTACAGCAATCTGTCGA
>CAILJH010000075.1 GCA_903834475.1 uncultured Prolixibacteraceae bacterium
GGCAACCGCTTCGAAAACACGTACCACCGAAGTTCCGATTGAACCTTTGTATGCGTGATTTCCGCCCAATGCATTTTCAGCGGCAATTCGTCCTTGACGGTTTGCCGGACCAGCCAGCGGAATGCGTACTTTTTTACCATTCACACGATGTTCGATTTCGACCATATCGCCGGCGGCATAAATATCAGGATCGGAAGTTTGTAACTGTGCATTGACCAGCAATCCGCCTGCTTCTCCGATTTCGAGACCGGCATCTTTTGCCAGTTGCAGTGTTGGACGAACGCCAATCGAGAGCAATACCATATCGGCATCAAGCACTTTTCCGTTGTCCAATTTTACTGAACGAGGCATGATTTCGGTCACACCGGCATTGGTATGAATTCCAACACCGTACGACAGCATTTCATTTTCGATAAAACCGACGATTTCAGCTTCCATGACAGCCATCACGTGAGGCATCATTTCCACAACGTTTACTTTCAGGCCACGTTTTACAAGGGCTTCCACCATTTCAAGACCAATGAATCCACCGCCCACAACAACCGCATTTTTCGGTTTCTTTTCATTCAGATGATTGGCAATTTTATCCATGTCATCCAAAGTCCACAGCGTGAAAACATGATTCTGATCTGCTCCGGAAATGGTTGGCTTGATTGGCCGTCCGCCTTGTGCCAGAATCAATTTGGTGTATTCAAATGTTTTGTGTTCACCAGTTTGACTGTTCGTTGTTGTTACTTTATGCCCAATCCTGTCGATTGATGACACGCTGGTATTGATGTGTACGTCGACATCGTATTGTTCTTTGAAGCTTTCGGGACTCTGCAGAATGAGTTTCGAACGACTTTTAATGTCGCCACCAATGTAATACGGCAAGCCGCAATTGGCGAACGAAATGTCCGGGCCGGCTTCGAGCATTGTAATTTGTGCAGTCGGAGAAATGCGGCGCACTTTGGCTGCCGCAGTTGCTCCGGCTGCAACACCCCCTATAATTAGTATCTTTTCCATGAACTTATTTTAATTGAATTTTTAACCTTTAACAACGACCTCTTGCACACGGACTATTCACAAGGAAATATCCCATTGCAGCGCCCCAGATCGTACTCATATATGGACTACTGGTATGGCGCATGTTCCCGAAGAACAACCTACAAAATGATAATATGAAAATCCTGCAATGGCGCCTATCATCACGCTTAAAAATGGTCTCCAGAATTTCCATGTTTTAAGATTCTCTTTGAATGTTCCCGGGCTTGGTTTAACTTGGCAATTATTTTCCATGTCTGATGTTTTTATTCTATTTGCTGCAAATCTAATAAAAGAAAATATTAAATCGCATTGGTATCACTTAAATCTTTTTAGTGACACTAAATTTATTTACATTTGCACCAAGAAAAATTAGTTATGAGCGCAATATTCAGCAATAGTCTTAGTCCCGAACAGCTTGAACAGATGTTTGCAAGTGACGAAAAGTGCCTTGAATTTCTGGCGGGGATGAAATGGGCGAATGGATTTATATGCAAGAAATGTGGAAATACCAACTCATGTCCGGGACAGGAACCCTTTTCGCGGCGCTGTACCAAATGCAAAGCGAAGGAAACTGCTACCAATGGAACAGTTTTTCATGGCGTTAAATTCCCCATCAGCAAAGCTTTTTATATTGCTTACCAGGTTTGTAAAGGAAAGGAAGATGTTTCATCGTACGAATTTGGTCGCCGTCTTTCGTTGCGACAAATGACCTGTTGGAACTTCAAAACTAAAATTCAGCACGCCTTGGATGAAATGGATTCGCTCACTGCAAAGGAACGAAACTCGATGGAGAAGATCTTAACAAGCTAATTTTATCGGATCGGATACACTTCCAGACTTCCGCACGAAGGACAAACCTCGGTTTTATCACTCCCCGAGCAGGATTCAACAACTTCCCAATCAACTTCGTCGGAGCTTCCCTGCCAATTGCACTGTTTGCATTTCAAAAGAGTCAGTTCCATGTAACAGAATTATTTTTGGCCAACCAATAAAAAAACAGGATATTTTATTCCTGAATCGCGTTTAACTTCGAAACAAGTCTGGTACTCAATATTCTTAAATCCTGCATTCCTGAATATTTCAGTTAGTTTTTCCGGATCAAATCCCAAATGGACTTTTACATCCGGACCATGAAACGAGCCATCTTCAGAATATAAATCGGCAATAGCCAGATACCCATCCGGATTTAGCATCGAATGAAACGTATAAATAATGGCCTCGTAATCATTAACATGATGTAAAACCATTTGATTGTAAATGATGTCGAAACGATCGTCATAATCTTTGTTCTCCAGATCGAACCAAATGGGTAGAATATGATTGGTTTTGTAATATTCAGTCTTTTCTAAACACACCTTGATCATTTCCTGCGAACTGTCCATCAGGGTAATTTCCGAAAACCGGTCTTTCAACAGAAAACTCAGCATTCCTGTACCTGCACCGTATTCAAGGGCTTTCATGAAAGGATTGATCGGGATCATCTTTTCGAGTAGGGCGGCAATCGCTACCGAACGATCCATGTGCATTTTGTCTTTGTCCCATCCTCGGGCTCGGCCATCAAATTCGCTCATCGTAATTACCTCAAATTTTTAATTCACTCTATCGGTTTCTCAGGCCTGTTTTTAGAAGCTCTGACAACAACAGGCGAAACCGTTTTTTGATCAGGGTGTAAAGAAAACTAATTTTTGAACCGGCTGAACTTCAATTTTATTTTAATGGCTGCATTGATGTTCTTTTCCTTCATGTTCGTGATGCGAACAACCCACTCCCGAATCGCCTATTTTGCCCTCCAGAAAGGACAAGGTTAGTTCTCGCACATCGCCCGAACAACCGCGATACACATCAATCCCATGCCTGTTCAGTACATTCAATGCACCTCCTCCCATGTTCCCGGCCAGCATTATGGTTA
>CAILJH010000076.1 GCA_903834475.1 uncultured Prolixibacteraceae bacterium
ACCGCAGCAGGAGACCACATATGGATTATGAACTTCACCCACCTGCAGCAGGATATCCTGTCCCTTGACAAAGGCGAGTAACACGGGCAAATAGGAAATGGCTGTATCCTTATGGATCAGCCACTGGGCACCTAAAATGGATAAAATACGGTTTAACATTGTAAACTGAATCAGTTTACAATATTAGAAGGTGAGGTAAATCTTTAAAAGGACTGGAAAAGGTTCTATGGAGTCACCCAGGGAGAGCGATAATTAGCAAGGCAGGTGAATTCAAGCTGGGATCCTGTTGTTTTGGAAGATACCTGCATGACCTGCGAGAGCTTTGCGCCATTGCCGATATCGCCCATTATTTTACCCATCCCGGTACTGTAACCAATTCCTACCAGTACCGGCCGGTTCAGGAGTGCATCAATTACTGCCATGTTGGATGTATCTTCTCCAGGGAACATGAACTTGAGGGATTGTTCAATCAATTCGCCGGCGTCAGTATCTTTTGACTTTTCAGTAAACTCGATGCTGCCGGGGGTGAAATAAATCTCCTGCCAGTTTTTTCCGCTTTTAAAAACAATCTGCCGGTGGAACCGGTCGGGGGTTGCTGTTATCGAGTCGACATCATCCAACAATGCCCAGTTAATTTCGCAGATTGCGGGGATCAGATTTGAATTCTTTGGGATGCTCATTTTGTTCAATTTTATGACAGGGATTCCAGTGATACCAATGTTTTCAGATATTCAAGAAGGGAAAAGCTCAGGACAATTGACCTCTTTAACTGACGTGTTTTTTTTGCTTCTAAATAAGCGATGGTATGACCTGAGTTTCACGTATCTCTGAAAGTCTTTTTCAAGAAAATCACAGTTATCCTGTGATAAATCATATTTTTCGATGAAAATCTGAATTGCGTCCTGGCGATCGAGTCCTAAAACGATGTGTTTTGAGATTTCACTGCGGAAAGTTATTTTGAAAAACTTCCACAGCTCCTTGATCAGGATCCGTTGTTTGGTCGGAGACAAATAATAGTTGAACAACACGTTTTTGTTTTCGAAATACGGAAGTCGTATTTCCAGCATTTTTTCTGTCCGCTCCGGCTCCTTATAATCGATCGGTGGTTTATCCAAAAACACATCCAGGATCGTGTTGAAGTTCGAATTCTTTGGAAATACGATCGGTGATGGACCGTACAATGTTTCAAGGAACTTGATCAGGTAAGGTTCACACGATACCCGGATAATGGTTTGCGATGCCATGGTACAAATTTAAGTTCGACAATGCTTTTTCAAAAGGTCAGTAATCAATACCATCTTATAGGTATTTTGAAGCAAAAATCCAACAGTAAATGAATAAATCCAATAGGAAAAAAAAGTTGTTAAAATGTGACATGTATACTGCGTAGAAAAGGCAGAAATTTTAGTGCTACGGTGCTTTGGTGCTGAGTATTTATATATAATTGTGTATCAATATATTACAAAACTTTAAAAAATTTTAGTGCTATTAGTGCTAAGAGTGCTATTTTAGTGCTGATCAAAACAGCCCTAGAAAAACAGAATATCAGAACGTTACATTTTTAAAATTTTCGTGCGCACTAAAGCA
>CAILJH010000077.1 GCA_903834475.1 uncultured Prolixibacteraceae bacterium
AAAAAAGCGGATACGAAACCGCCGAAGGGAATTATCCTTCACGGAAGGCCCGGCACCGGCAAGACTTATCTGGCAAAAGCTTTAGCCAGCGAAAGCGGAGTCAATTTTATCTCGGTAAAAGGCCCGCAGATTCTAAGCCGCTACATCGGAGAATCAGAAAAAGGCGTGCGCGAACTTTTCCGTATGGCCAAACAGGCATCGCCATGCATCTTGTTTCTCGATGAAATTGACAGCCTCACTCCACGGCGCACCAGCGATGGTTCAGGTTCGGGAGTGATCGAACGGGTAATCGGTCAGTTCCTTACCGAAATGGATGGAATCGAAGACCTGAAGGGCGTCATTGTACTGGCAGCTACCAACCGCATCGATCTGATTGATCCTGCACTGATCAGAAGTGGCCGTTTCGATCTGATCTTCGAATTGCCTTCGCCGGATGTAAAAACCCGCGAAAAGATATTCGGCATTCATACCCGCAACAAACCATTGGGCAAAAAAATCAGCCTGAGCAAACTGGCTCTGAAAACCGAAAGTCTGACTGGTTCCGACATCGAATTTATTTGCCGGAAAGCCGCCATGCTTGCCATCCGCCAGTTGATCGACAAAAACAAAAATAACACCGATGAAATAACCGGAGAAATCAGCCTTCAGGAAAGTCATTTTGAAGAAGCCATTGATCTGGTTTTGAAACAAAACGCATTAAAGAAATAAACGGAAAAATAAACACAGAAAGTTAAAGCATAAACTGAAACACGATGCAAACAAAAGCAATTTACATTTACGGTATAATACCCAATTTCTACGGTACTGAAATGTTTCGGTCGCTCGAAAAATCCGGAATTTATGCCATACCATACCAGAACATTTCAGCTATTGTTTCCGACCGGGAAAGTACAAGTCTGGATTATTCCGACCGAGAAACCCTTGGACATCTTTTGGTTCATCATCAGAAATCGATCGAAAGCCTCGTGGCCATCGGGTTCAATATGCTTCTCCCCATGCAGCTTGGTACCATTGTCAGTTCGCGTGACGGGGTTTTAAAAATACTCGAAAACGGACACGATTTAATCATTGATACCCTGAATAAAATAGAACACCTGACCGAAATTGACCTTGCTGTAACCTGGGCCGATTTTTCGGAAACCATTCAGGAGATAGTTTGCGATCCGGAAATCCTTGCCATGAAAGAGGAAATTTTGATCCATGGCGAAATGATCAAACAGGTCGATCAGGTAAAAATAGGAATGCTGATTGAGGAAAAACTGAAAGAAAAAAACACCCGGATTGAACTGGATATTCTGGATGCACTGTCCGAATTCAGCATCGATATAAAAATGCATGAGGTGATGAACGACCAGATGATTTCGAATTCTGCCTTTCTGATTAACCGCAGCAAAAAAGAAAAATTCGAAAAGGTGATCGACAGACTGGATGAAGAATACAACGGAAAGCTGAACTACAAATTAGTTGGACCTCTGCCATGCTATAGTTTTTATACCATTGAAGTGAAGGAGATTAACCTGGTACAGGTGGCACATGCAAAAAAAGAATTGGGTCTGAGCGAA
>CAILJH010000078.1 GCA_903834475.1 uncultured Prolixibacteraceae bacterium
ATCCAAGCAGATACCAGTTTGTCCAGTTCGAAACGCGGCCGGGGGGAGCGATATAGAGAACTATTCCGGAAATTAGAATGATAATAAATGACCAGGCCAGTGAAAAGCTAACAAAGCTTTTCCAGGAAAATTTTTGTTTCACAGCATAAGGGTTTAATGTAGTTTCATTTTTTTTACCGGTGGTATTGTCCACTTTTGGCCCGTTATCTTAAGCTTTTAGAGGCATTTTTTCGAGGCCAAAAGTGGACAGTATTCACCTTTCAAATGGATTTTTATTTGATCCATTTAAGAGATCTTTAGGATCATGGATAAGCCACACCTTTGATTTTCAGGTTCCAGATGAATGCTTTCAGGTGGGCATTGGAGCCTGCCATAATGTTATTATAGACAGTTTTAACAGAGAGATTCTCTACTCCAAGCAGCGCATTTTGAAGATCAGTGATATCGGTCTGCTCTATCAATATGCCAGCTTTCAGTGCGTCGATCACCGAAACATCTCCCATGGCAATTAATTGCTTGTACAGTTCGATCAGGCGTGTGTTCACGTAGACTCCTGCATCATTTGTGCTGTTGTCTGTGATTTGGAATCCTGTTATTAGTCTCAAAACGGCAGACATGTGCGCATTTTCGCTTTTGCTGACATTCAGAAATACCGGTAGTTTATACTTGGCATAGAGGTATGCATAAACATCACGTGCCATTTTTTCCTCTTCGCGCATAAACAACAGACTCGCATTTTCTGTTTCATTTATAGTTCCTGTAACAACACAAACAGGAATGGTAACATCTGTTATGGTACCTGTTAAAATACAGGCGACCGGTGCGGGTATAGTTCCACTTTTCAAATCAGCAGACAGCACTTCAGTGCCAGTTGGCGTTACAGCCTCAGCAATGCGATCTGTACATGAGCTGGCCAATACGAAAACTCCAAGAATGGCCAAAATAGAAAATAAATTATTTGTCTTCATGATAATTTTTTTTGAATGTGAATTTTTTGGATGATTAAATTGATTATAGCAGCGCATAGCTATCGCATTAATTGTTTATTAATTTTATTTAAACAATTGAAATATAATGCTATAGAAAATTTACTGAAATGATTTATGCGCTATTGGCACCCCAAAAAGGGAAGGAAGAATTATTTTTTTGTATGGGTTTCGAAAGTGTCGCAAACCCCATTTTAATTGGCATCAAGAATTTTTTTGCCTTTGCCTAGTCCCTGACCACAGCCTTGTCCCTGACCATTGCCTTTGCACGTGCCATTTCCTTTGTTCCCAGTTGTATTGGTCGTGCGTTTACCCTGGTTGTCACACACTCCATCTTTGTTCGAATCAACAAATGTAGATCCTTTGCATATTCCCTGGCAATTGCCTTTACCTTGACCCTGGCCTGCGCCAGATTCTTGTGCGTTCGCGAATACTGATATCGCAATGATCGCTAATCCCGTTAAAAAAAGTTTTGTTTTCATCTGTTTATTTTTTTTTATTTGCCATATGGAACTCCCACAATAATCATTCGCTTGTGTGTGGATGATTTGCTCATGGTCGTTTCATGACTCCAAATTTAAAGTGTTAATCTAAGTCAATTACTGAACCGCCTTCCGCCCTGCCAACCCTTTGGGCCACCCTTGCCTGAGGATCCCAATGGTGAATCGTTGCCAAACATCTCACTAAATATTTGCTCGAGTTTTCTTTGTTGTTCCTGATCGCAAATGCTTTTTATGCCCAGGTAGTACTTGTATGAGATCTTCTTTAAGTCGCTATGCAACCGA
>CAILJH010000079.1 GCA_903834475.1 uncultured Prolixibacteraceae bacterium
CTGAATATTTTCTTTTTGCTGACCGTTCGAAATAACAGCGGCATAACCAAAACTCCGGATACCAGGTAATTCCTTATCAACCAATGACTGCTGGTAAAAAGTCTTCCAGTCCTGACTGCTTACAGTGTCTGAAGATTCAATAAAGGCTGAAGCAACGCGGATAATCTGGGCCTGAGAATGCATTCCGTTCAGAATCTCAATCTTTATTTCATCGCAATTAATCAGATAATCACGTTTGGCTTGTGCTTCAATAATCTTGTGGTAATGAATTGTTGCACCAAAAGTTAAAAGAAGCCCTATGAATAAGACGAAAAGTGGTTTTCGGGTATTTTTAAAGGTAATAGCGAAATTGCTTGTTGACTTTTCTTTGCTCATGTTTCAGTACTGTTTGGCATTACTTTCATTCCGGAAAATTCGAATCCGGTTGATCTAATTTGGAGTCGGCTCCAGGCTATACCTTCCGTATTTCCAGGAAAGCAAGACATCCAAAAGCTTATTCTGTATGTTTTTGTAAATTAATCGGCACAATATAAACTTAATTTGGATACGAATGCGCGGGACAGTGTGGACAAAGTGTGGACAAATTCAAGGGAATTCACTAAAGTCAAACCTAAAAGATATGTTTTTCCGGACTGAAAGTCCAATACAATTCATTCAAGGGCTTCGACGTGGCTCTGCCCAACGGTATCCCGAGCTTCAGGAATAGAGGATCGTTTGTGTGTTGCAGGATAAATTTATTCAACCCATTTCGGGATTGCTTCATTTGACGCTTCCAGGTCTATCGACGCTGAAAGGTCTTTCATCGCGCGAAAACCTGACAGAGTCCGAAGGTCCTGTCAGCGTTTATATGCAGGATTACTATCCTATTCCGGACAAATTTTAACAATCAATCTTTTACCACCGCAACTACCTCTTCATATGTTTTTTGATGATTTCAATGAAGACGGGTTTTCTAACTGGTTTCATTATAAAGTCATTAATTCCGGAATCCAGTGCTTTTTCCTTGTTTCCGGCAAAGGAAAAGGCTGTTTGAGCAATGATGATTACTTTTTTATTAAACTCACGAATCTGGCGGCTTGCTTCAAATCCGTCGAGCAAAGGCATTTCAATATCCATCAGTACCAGGTCGATATCCCGATTTTCGCGGCAAATCCTTACTGCTTCATCGCCGTTCTTTGAGAAGTAAACCTTTTTACTAAATTCACCTACGTACAATGAAAACAGCTTCATAGATATTTCGTCATCTTCAGCGATCAGAATGTTGAGATTTTCTATTTTATCTTCATGTTTTACTTCAGAAACAGTCTTTTTTGTGGCAACTGCCTTTCCCTCCTTCACGATAGCAGGAATGTGAAAACTAAATACGGTTCCTTTATTTAGTTCTGATTTAACGGTTATTTTTCCACCCAGTTTTTCGACAAACTCTTTACAAAGCAGCAATCCCAGGCCGGTACTTTTTTCATTATTGGTACCGGGGCGCTTGGTGTCGGCATCGATGTGGAAAAGATTATTCAGCATCTCTGCGGTCATACCGATTCCGTTATCTTTCACCGATATCATTACCATATTATTCGCTGATGATTCAGCTGAAATATTTACCTTTCCACCATTTGGAGTAAATTTCACAGCATTCGAAATCAGGTTTCGGATGACTGACTGAAGCATGTTTTTATCGGCCAATACGATTTGTTCACCAGCAATTTGGACCAAAAGTTCAATTCTTTTTACCTTGGCTGACTCTTCCAAAGTACTTATACATTCAGCAATTGTTTGCGGTAACTCAAGTTGTTGCGGTTTGAACTCGGTCAGCCCCTGTACCATTTGTGCCCATTCGAGCAGGTTCTCAAGCAAGATAAACGTATTGAGCGAAGAACGGCTCAGGTTTGCCATCATTTGCTTTCTGTCGTTTTCACTAAGCTGGTAGCTTTCATTCGTCAGCATTTCGGACATTCCCATAATGCCGCCCAATGGACCCCGCATATCGTGGGCAATAATGGAGAAAAATTTATCTTTTTCTGAATTGATTTTTTGAAGTTCTTCATTTTTAAGCTTGATTTCCAATTTTTTACGCTTATGTTCCGAAATATCCCAATTGGTTCCAATCATGCGAACTGATTTTCCGGAATGGTCGTGTTGAACGGTTCCCAGTGCCTTGATCGTATGGATCGATCCATCGGGCCAAACCACCCGGAATTCGATATCAAACTCTTTTTTACCACGTATTGCCATTTCAATTTCATGGTCAAAGCGGTCAATGTCTTCAGGATGAATACCTTTACGAGAGGCCTGATGGACTCCACTGAAATCGCCTTCCGGGATTCCGTAGAGTCCAAACATCTGATCGTTCCATAAAAGAATATTGTCTACCAAATCATAATCCCAAATTCCAACACCGCCGGAACGTGTGGCCAAAGCCAAACGGGCAGAAACAAGCTTCAATTCTTCTTCCAGCTTCTTGCGCTTGGTAATGTCATCTTTAATTGCAATAAAATTGGTGATTTCTCCTTTGGCGTTTTTTATTTGAGAGATGGAAATGAATTCCCAGTAAAACTCCCCGTTCTTCTTCTTGTTTAACAGCTCTCCGCTCCATTCCTGTCCTGACAGAATGGTTTTCCAAAGTTTCTTGTAAGTTTCAATAGGAGTGAGGCCTGATTGTGCTATTTTAGAATTTCTCCCAATCAGTTCTTCCCTGGAATAGCCTGTCAATTGGCAATATTTTGAATTTACAAATTCAATAATTCCATTCGCATCCGTAATTATAATGGAGGCGGAGCTTTGCTCTACTCCTTTTGATAACTTTACAATTGTTTCTTCTGCTTGCTTGCGGGCAGTAATATCGTGTATGGCTGTCTGAATCGACTGTACACCGCCATAGGTTATCGGCGAACTTTGAACTTCGATATCCAGCACGCTTCCATCGAGTTTCAAATATTTCATCTCGGTCTTAGGCGCTTTCCACAATTCTTCGATGCACTTTTTAATCCGGGCAGTTGCGAGTTGATGAAAATCCGGGTGAACCCGATCGATCATGTTGGTGCCAATTAAACCTTCTTCGGATGTGGCTCCAAACAACAGATTGGCTGAGGGGTTGGCATAGCTAATTTTGCCTGCTCCAATGATAACTATCGCATAAAGCGACGATTCGATCATGGTCCGGTATTGTTCTTCGCTTTTTATCTGCGCTTCATTTTTTGAAGCAAGGAACTTGCCCGTTTCCCTGGCCTTCTCAGTCTGCCCGGCAAGTTCCTTGATGGCAATGATCAGTTCAGCTGCCCGTATAGTTTTCTCTTCGTTTTGAAAAGCAATTTCCTTGTTGGCGATGATCAGTTCGTCTGCACGTTTTGATTTCTCTTCGTTTTGAAAAGCAAGTTCTATGTTGGCAATGACCAATTCGTCTGCCCGTTTTGTTTTCTCTTGGTTTTGAAAAGCAAGTTCTATGTTGGCAATGCCCAATTCGTCTGCCCGTTTTGATTTCTCTTCGTTTTGAAAAGCAATTTCCTTGTTGGCGATGATCAGTTCGTCTGCACGTTTTGATTTCTCTTGGTTTTGATAAGCAAGTTCTATGTTGGCAATGACCAATTCGTCTGCCCGTTTTGATTTCTCTTCGTTTTGAAAAGCAAGTTCTATGTTGGCAATGACCAATTCGTCTGCCCGTTTCGTTTTCTCTTGGTTTTGAAAAGCAAGTTCTTCGTTGGCAATGATCAGTTCAGCTGCCATTCCGCTTGCCATTTCTGATATCTCATCAAGCCTCATTTCGAGCTCAATCTTATGGACATCGAGTTCGTGAACAAGTTTCAGTAAATCACTTTCAGAATAGCTGGAGAATGGAAGTACCTGACTTTCACCTGGATTTTTAAGGAGCTTTTCTTCCGCATAGCTGCGAAGCAGGCTGGAATTCGTTGATCTCTTTTCTTTGCTCATGGTTCAGAATTCAATATTTTGTATCGAAATCAATCCGGAAAATTCGGATTACATAACTGCTTTATCATGAAGGATGCAAGAATCAATCGCCAATGTCTTCCGGGTTTGATTCGTTGTATAGCTTGTCAATGCATCGGGTATAAAAGTTATTGCCGCAATACCTTTGGGTGGAAATTCAGGTGGTTTAGTATAGTAAAAATGTGGGTTTTGCGTGTTTTTAGATCCCCAGGGCCAATGTTACCATCACGGGGGGGGGGGGGGTACCAGCGTTGCTGTCGGCGAATAAGTTTGAGTTTTATAACCGATCATTTGAGTGCCTTAAATTATTGAATATCTACCTCTATCTGTTCAACCTGTCAAAAACTGTTTTGTTTAGCATCAAAGATATTTATTTAAACGAATTTATGTTGAATTTGTGTGCTTTTATTTTACCGGACGATTAATTCCAATGACCAATCATTTCACCGGCTGTTTAGTAAATGGTTAGTAAATAGGAAATGAATCGAATTTCAGTATATTTAAACTCAACTAAGTAGGTGTATTTCTCGGGTTGAGATTTTATACTTCTGGCTTTCAGGTCTTTATTGATTTGCGCATAATTTTTCGAAAGTTTGAATTGCAACTATCGAATCGTGGGTATAGCACATTTTAGATGAAAAGCTTATGAAACAAGACAAAGACCGCGGGCTAAGGCTAAAAGATGGATCAAAAATCGGGGTGATTGGAGCTGGTCCTGCCGGTAGCTTTTTCACGTTTTTTGCCTTTAATCTGGCTGAAAAACTGGGAATTAGCATCGAAATTGATCTGTACGAAATAAAGGAATTTACAAAGACCGGCCCTGCCGGATGTAATCATTGCGGAGGAATTGTTTCCGAATCGCTGGTTCAAATGTTGGCCGAAGATGGAATTGTTCTCCCACCGCAGGTCGTTCGTCGTGGAATAGTTTCCTATACCTTGCATGTTGAACATGGAACTGCTGTTATCGATACGATTTTACACGAACACCCCATCGCTTCAATATTTCGCGGTTCCGGGCCACTTGGCTCCAATCAGACCACTCTTCAAAGCTTCGATGGTTATTTGATCGGGCTTTGCGAAAAAAAAGGAGCCAAAATATTTCGTGGCAAAGTGACTGATGTGATCAGTGAACCGGATGGCATTTCCTTGATTACCGGAAATTCCAACCGGAAATATGATCTGGTGGTCGGTGCTGTCGGACTCAATCCAAAAGCCTTGCGCCTGTTTCAGAAAATCATACCCACTTTTACGCCTCCCAAAACAGCCAATACCTATATCTGCGAATACTATCTGGGGTCGGATACCATCACGAAACATTTCGGGAATTCGATGCATGTATTCCTGATCAACCTGCCGGGAATTAAATTCGCTGCATTAATTCCGAAAGGAGTTTATGTGACCCTGGTGCTGCTTGGAACGGAGATAAACAAAGGGATCGTCAACCTCTTTTTAAATTCAGAGATCGTCCTGAAATGTTTTCCGGAGGGTACCGTTTTGAAAGATATGACTCCCTGTCAGTGTTTCCCTTCCATCAACATTGGCCATGCGACGAATCCTTATTCCGACCGTGTCGTTCTGATTGGCGATTCAGCCTCATCAAAACTGTATAAAAACGGCATTGGAGCAGCCTATCTGACCGGAAAAGCTGCGGCAAATACCGCCTTTCGGTTTGGAATTTCAAAGACAGATTTCAAAAAATCATACCAGCCGGTTTGTTCAGGCCTCGATCGGGATAATTCGGTAGGTAAACTGATTTTCGCGGTTTCAACAATACTTCAAAAATCGCTGTTCCTGAAAAGAATACTGTTTCAAATGGTTGTAAATGAACAGGTAAAAGAAAGAGGTAAAAGGGAAATGAGTTCGTTGTTGTGGGATACCTTTACCGGCAGTGCGCCATACAGGAGCATTATGAGACGAACTTTGCATCCACTCTTACTGGCAACATTTTTATGGAATATCGTAACCGGACTTTTCAAATCTGCTTTCAGCCTGAACAAAACAAGCCGGTAAGATTTTAGAGAGAAAATAGAATAATCGGCACTATTCAGCCTCTGAGATATGGTCAAAAAATCACATAAATGCCACATATTCAATGATTTATTCTAAATATTTCAACCTTTTCAAGGGCCTTGAATTCATGGAATTTTAACCACTGTTGTCCGGTAGAATTAAAAGTTTATCCGCTACGCGGAAAAGTGATCTTTACATACATTGATCTACAACACTCTATCCGCTACGCGGAAAATTCTCCGTAGGAGATAAAGTATTGTAGTAAAATCAAGCCCCAATCGCAATTTACCTCGTAGAGGTTAAACCACACAAGGGTTTCCGACTGAAGGATAGATTTTAACCAGACAACCAATGAAATTTTAATAACGATATTTCGCGGCTTCGTAGCTTCATTCCTTCGTTACTATCTGACTAAAAATATGCCGCTGCTCCGCAGCATTCCAAAAAGCGACAGAACCCCTGCCAGCAGCAGCGACCATGTACCTACAAATCTGTTGCTTTTGGCTGGTTGACAACAAAATCGGAAAACACCTTGTTTTTTCAAAAAAACCTTAGTAGCCAGGCACCGCACCCGACTTAAACCTTATTTTGTTTGATATACAGCATATTAATAAGGTTTGAGTCTTTAGGGCTCCTGTTTTGTACTTAGGTTTTCCAATAGAAATAAGGTTTCATTAATCGTCAAGGAGTCGAAAAAGATTTGGGTCCAACTTAGCCGCAGCAGGCTGAGCGAAATAGTTGCAGAAAATCTCATTGGACACAGAAATCAAGCTCTGGTGGTGTAAAAAACAGGTACGTATTGCCACTGTTGGGATACCCCACAGTTTCAAAATATTTTGCCGGTTACGAATGAAAATTTATGAAACGAGCATGTTCGTTAAACACAAACACGGATGAATATTTCACATGCGAGTTCCATCCGGCCTTTAAAAAACAAATTATATTCGGATGAAACGAGCATGTTCGTTAAACACAAACACGGATGAATATTTCACATGCGAGTTCCATCCGGCCTTTAAAAAACAAATTATATTCGGATGAAAACAAATTATATTCGGATGAAAATTAATAATCTGTGAATCTGTGGCCAAAATAGGGTGAGTAGTTGCGATCAATCAATTCCGGCTTCCATTTTTTCGAGCCTCCATTCGCTGAGTTGTTTGATCCGGTTCATAACATTGGCCGTCACCCGATTATGAACTGACTCCCAAATCTTGTTTATAAATGGCCATCTCGAGTTTTTTTCTTTTCCGTAGAAATTAAAACCAACCGAAAAATACAGCTGAGACTGTTCGGTTTCTCCCATGTCAGCAATGGACGAACGCACGTACATCAGGAAAATCCCAATGGGGTAACCTCCACTGCACTTGTAAAGCAAGTAACGGGCATTATCAAAATCGAACGCATCAGGAACCCGTTTTATCCGGATTGAATTCAAATAAAACAAAGGGATAAAACTGAAACCCAGCAAACTCTTTTTAAAACCGAACGGGTATTTCTTCCAGCCAAAGGGTAAAATCCTGATTTTCTCTATACTTTCATGAACTCGTTCAACCTTTGCAATGTGGTTTGGCCAGCAGGTCGAATCGCCGTTCCAGTTCAGAAGTTCATTAAAAACATAGCTTACCGGTGCTTCTATTCCGATATGGTGGACGTTCAAAATGGAATAACGATCAACACCTTTGCCAACCCGTTGAAGTATTCGCTGATTGTATTCGTCTCTCTTTTCTGCTGAAGTAAACTTGATAAGTGTTTGTATTTTCGGATTATTCCATAGAAAATTCCTGAAATCAGAAAACAACCCGGCACTTCTGGATGGTGGTACCAGTTTCTTATTCGTTGTTGCCTCGCCGTCTGTCATGAATAGAAGTCCGTATTAGATATTCGTACTATGGGTACACAAAAATATCAACTTTAACTTAATACTTCAGCTAATAAGTTGATTTGTTTGACAATTCGGTTTTTTGAAATTAGTTTTGCACTATTCTTACTGAAGCTCCGGAATCGCGAAGAACCGAATGCCCCTGAGATTGTTATGTTTAAAGTACCTTCGGTGCGAAATATTGGGTTAAGCTGACTTAAAAGTCAACCGTCACGCTTGATTAGTCACCCCGAATTTATTTCGGGGTCCGATGCAGAATGAGGTGGGATCCTGAAACAAGCCTTCGACGTGAGCTCAGTCGAACGTTCAGGATGACTGGGTCGATGACTCCTGAGACAGCCTCTCAGCAAAGAATGGAACAAATTTTAATTCAATCCTAAAAAGGATTTTCACTGAGAATTTTAAAACGATGACTGCAAAAAAAGATATAAAAAAAGAACTCGAATCGCGGGTGCTGGTGCTCGATGGAGCGATGGGAACCATGATTCAGAAATACCGCCTTTCGGAAGAAGATTTCAGGGGAACAATTTTCACTGATTTCCCATACGATCTGAAAGGTAACAACGATTTACTGTCGGTTACCAAACCTGAAATTATCCGCGCAATTCATGCCGAATTTCTCGAAGCCGGTGCCGATATTATCGAAACGAACACCTTCAACTCAACCAGTATTTCGCAGGCTGATTATCATCTGGAAGAATGGGTGTATCAGTTAAATCTGCAATCGGCACGCCTGGCTGCTGAGCTTGCCGAAGCATTTACTGCCAAAAATCCGGATAAACCGCGATTTGTTGCCGGCGCCATTGGGCCGATGAACAAAACCTTGTCGCTTTCGCCCGACGTGAATGATCCCGGTTTTCGTTCCGTAACTTTTGATGAAGTCAAAGCGTCGTACCGCGAACAGTTAAAAGGCCTGATTGATGGCGGCGTGGATCTGCTGCTGGTTGAAACGATTTTCGATACATTGAATGCCAAGGCGGCTCTGTTTGCTATCGAAGAAGAACTCGA
>CAILJH010000080.1 GCA_903834475.1 uncultured Prolixibacteraceae bacterium
AGGTAAAATAATTATAATATTTTTATTTTTGTGTTGAAATCCAAATTGAATATGATAACGTATTATTCCAGAACTCTTTTGTTTCTCATACTGGGTGTTTTTATTATTGGGAAATCCTATTCATCAGCTTCGGGTACAGGCAATAATAAACCTTTCGTAGTCATTATTGATGCAGGGCATGGAGGAAAAGACCCCGGTGCTGTAAGTAGAGGAATTCGAGAAAAGGACGTTGTACTTGCCATTGCTCTTAAACTGGGTAAGCATATCAGTGAGAATTTTCCGGAAGTAAAAGTAATCTTTACCCGAAACACCGACGTTTTCGTTCCCTTGATCGATCGATCAAAAATTGCCAATCGGAATAAAGCCGATCTGTTTATTTCGCTGCATGCGAATTTTTGCGGGACGCCCTCAACACGTGGAACAGAAACATTTTTTCTTGGTGATGCCCGTTCGAATGATAACCTGGATGTTGCAAAGAAAGAAAACTCCGTAATTCTGCTGGAAGATAATTATGCAACTACCTACGAAGGATTCGATCCAAATTCATCGGAATCGTACATCATGTTTTCGATGGCTCAGGAGAACTATCTGGCCCAAAGTTTATCTTTAGCCGACGACATTCAGCATCAGTTTAAATCAAGACTCGAAAGTTCGAACAGGGGAGTGAAACAAGCCGGATTTCTGGTTCTGAGACAATCATCGATGCCAAGTGTTTTAATTGAAACAGGTTTTATAAGTAATCCTGCAGATGCAGACTATTTAAGCAGCAACGAAGGTCAGCAAACTATTGCCCAATCCGTTTTTGAAGCTTTCAAAAGGTTTAAGTCCCGAAATTCAGGTTCCGGCACGCCGGCTATGGCTGAAACAAAAACGGTTGCAGCGGAACCGAAAAATATCGTAACGAAAAAGAATGATGCTGGAAATTTAACCAAGGATACCGGAAATTTTAAAAATGAAAAGCCGGTTCAACCGATTGTGTTAACAAAACCAGAATCAACTATAACTACGAACAAACAAGAAGTTATTCCAGAGAAAACAGCTGATGTAAAAGTGGGAATAAGTAAGGATAAGAAACCAACTGCAGATCAGAAATTGAATAAAGAAACTGAAAAACATAAAGTTGATACCGAAAAAATTAATCCTGTTACAGATATCGTCGCAAATCAAAAAAATGAACCCAAATATTATAGTGTACAAATTGGTGCAAATACAATCCCTTTAGAACCTACACCAACCAATTTCAAAGGGATCGTGGAAGTTAGACGAGAGAAAAGTGATAAATACTACCGGTATTTCATTGGTAAAGAATTATCGGTTGAAAGTATTTTACCAATTTGGAAAAAGATCAAGATAAAATTCCCGCAATCCTTCGTGGTCTCTTTTGAAGATGGCAAAAGGACCATTCTTGACCATTTATCCAACTAAAAATTTAACATAGATTGAAAATACAAAATCTTTTTGGTTTCCTGCCTAATGCTGTTTAGCTTTGTATCAGGATGCAGAAACTGAAATAAACAGAATTAATTAAAAACATGATTAAGATTTCAAAATATACCAAACTGGGTTTTTTGGTCATTGCCTGTCTTACAATTCTTATTTGGGGAATTAATTACCTGAAGGGCATCGATATATTTAAAAACAATACGAAATACTATGCCGTTTACAACAAAATTGATGGTTTGGTAGAATCGAGTACCGTGACTATAAATGGCTATAAAGTTGGACAGGTTTCAAGAATCGATTTCATGACTGATTATTCGGGTCGGCTTCTGGTTACCCTGTCACTGAACGAAGATTTTAAGATTTCGAAAGGCTCTTCCGCAAAAATTGTTTCCAGCGACATCATGGGAACTAAATCAATAAAACTTGAAGTTGTGCATTCTGGAGAATATTACCATCCACTTGATACGATTCCGGGAACCACCGAAGGCGATCTTAAAGAACAGGTAAGTATGCAGGTATTGCCTTTAAAGAAAAAGGCCGAGGAATTAATTGCATCTCTGGATTCGGCACTTAATATAGTTACATCTGTTTTCAACAGGCGCACTCAGAAGAACCTGACCGAAAGTTTTGAAAATATTAACCGGACGGTAGCAAATATTGAATCAGCTTCGGCCGAATTGAATAAAATTATGACCAGTGGCAAAGTTAATTCAATTGTAAACAATGTTGATAATATTAGCGGTACAATCAGTAAAAACTCGGTACAGATAAGCAACATCATTAAAAACCTCTCATCCTTGTCCGATTCACTGGCAAAATTGAATGTGAGTCCTGTTTTTGCTGAAATTTCTTCTTCGGTTGCCGGACTGAATACCATTATACAAAAACTAAATACCAAAGAAAGTTCTGCAGGAATGTTGATTAATGATCCGGTATTGTATGAGAACCTGACGAGCCTTTCAGGTAGCCTCGATCTGTTGCTTAAAGATGTACGCAACAATCCGAAACGGTACGTTCATTTTTCGGCCTTCAACATGGGCAAAGACGTTTATATTACTGCCAAGCCTGCTACTCCGAATGAAAAAGATCAGATTATCTTTAAAGTCCATTTAATTTCCAGTCCTGCAAAACTATCAACAGAATCATCTTTTTTTAAAGGATTAGGTCAGATAGAAGAAATAAAAGTCAGCGAGATGTATAATTACATGGCTGGCAAATCGAATGATTTTGAACAAATCTCGAAACTTTTGAATACCGCCAGAAATAATTTTCCAGATGCGACATTAGTAGCTTTTAAAAATGGCCGAAAGATAAAACTGGAGAAAGCAATCAAAAATCGGGTAAATTGATTACATACATTAATTTATTTTATTGTTCAATTGTCTGAAATCCTTTAACAGCAAGCATTTTGATAA
>CAILJH010000081.1 GCA_903834475.1 uncultured Prolixibacteraceae bacterium
AATTACTGTCTGTTATTGATTTCGAGAACAACTTCCTTAACGCTTCGCTGGAAGTTATTTCCCGTAATCAACAACAATGGATCATCAGCATTCTTTGAACCTATCATATTAAAAATTCGCATTTACTAATTGAATTTTGGATATGGTTTAATTCAGGTAATTGTTAGTTGATGAATAAATATTGTTTGAAGGAAAGTTGATAAAAAACTTAATGATAACCTTTATTGAAGGAATAAATGGTTTAAATTTAGAAATCAGCAAACGATTAACTTACAATTATGTGCCCAGTCAAACTCTTTGAAAACAGAAAGGTACGAACCTTTTGGGATGAAGCCGAACAACAATGGTATTTTTCGGTGATAGATGTCATTGAAATATTGACAGGCAGTAGCATTCCTAAAAGATATTGGAGCGACCTGAAGAAAAAATTATCTTCAGAAGGAAGTGAAGTGTACGAAAAAATCGTACGGTTGAAAATGAAAGCCGAAGATGGCAAAATGAGAATAACAGACTGTGCAAATACACAACAGCTCTTCCGCATCATTCAGTCCATCGCCAAAAGCTGAACCATTCAAGCAATGGCTGGCAAAAGTAGGATACGAAAGGGTTCAGGAAATTGAGAATCCCGAACTTGCACAGGAACGGATGAAAGTGCTTTACGAACAAAAAGGCTATTCAAAAGATTGGTTTGATAAACGGTTGCGGGGAATTGCCATTCGGCAAAACCTTACTGATGAGTGGAAAGAGCGGGGAATCAACAACGATCATGATTTTGCCATTCTAACAGCCGAAATATCAAAAGCTACCTTTGGTTTAACGCTATCGGAGTATAAAGAGGTGAAAGGTTTGGTTAAAAAGAGTTCGAATCTGCGCGACCACTTGACCGACCTTGAGCTAATTTTCACCATGCTGGGCGAGAAAGTTACCACCGAGATTTCGCAGAAAGAGAAACCGGAAACTTTTCCCAAAAACAAACAAGTTGCCAATCGTGGGGGCAGAGTTGCCGGCAATGCCCGTCGCGAAACCGAAAAGGAATTGGGAAGGAGTATAATCTCCAAACAGAATTTCTTAGATAAATTAAGTGATGAAGAGATTACCTCACTTTCCTGAACCCGATAAAAAGCGCAATCAGGGTGTAGTTTGAAGCATAGAAGTTTGAAGATTCTTGCTTCGTCCATAAATAACTAATATTTATTCCGATAATTGCATTTTCAGTGAGAGCAGATTCAAAAAGCCTTGCTTTTATTCCATAGCTTGGATTATTAAAGAAGTCCCTATTCAATAAGGGAAATACCTTGATTCCTGAACTGGGCGGATTGGTAAAAATGGTGGAATAGGAATACGTCAGATTGTTGTTCCCCAACAATAGAAATTCCATCGTTGGTCCGAAACTGAATGCCAGTGTTTTATTTATCCTGAAACGAGCCATTAGCGTGGCTTCCGCAAAAAGGCTCATTATATTACCTGAGTAATATCCTTGTGCTGCAAGTCCACCGCCTCCAAGGTGAATTGGCGAATATTGCAAATTAAGTCCAAGTTCCTTTCTCAACGAGAACCAATGATCGTTTCCGTACCAGCTTTCAGTTACATTGAATGTAAAATATCTTGGTAAGGGACTATCGTTCCAGTGGTTTGGCTGTAGCGGAGATGATGTTTTGATGACTCCAAATGTCAAGTTGGTTTCACTAATCTTTTGTCCAAAAAGATTTGAAATAGAAACGCAAAATAGCAGGCAAATTAGAACTGGTTTCTGTTTCATGGATAATTATTGAGTTTGGGAATGACCAAATCACCTGTCCCTTTTCATGGCAGCTTTGTCTTACCGCTTTCCTTTTTCCTATTGACTTTTTCCTTGTTTTCTATTTCTGATTCTCCAGCATATTTCTGAACTCGCTGATTTGTGTGGGCGAACCAAGCACAAAAAGCTGGTCGCCACGGCTCAGAGTCAGTTCAGGAGAGGGATTGAATACATATTTCACACCGCTGATTTTAAGGCCGACAATGTTGATTCCCGATTTATTCTTCTCATACAAAACTTTCAGTGGTTTATTTACGAAAAAAGTGGCCATGCGGGCACACGAAATTTCTTCGAGACTCACATCTTTACTTTGCTGTAAAAGAATATATTCCACGAATTCAACCACATCGGGTTGAGTAACTAATTTGGCCATTCGTTGTCCGCCAATTCGTTCAGGCATGATTACATTCGTGGCACCGGCACGGCGAAGTTTGGTGACCGATCCCAATTCCGATGCACGGCTGATGATTCTCAGTGCAGGATTAATGCTTCGGGCTGTCAGCACCACAAAAACATTATCCGCGT
>CAILJH010000082.1 GCA_903834475.1 uncultured Prolixibacteraceae bacterium
GTGGTAATTGCCGAAATGCCAGGCATTGAACAGGAGGACATTAAACTCGATTTGAAGGAAGACATGCTCGAAATCTGGGCCGACAGCAAACACCGGAAATACCGGAAAGAAATACTGCTTCCGGCCAAAGGAGATCAGGCAAACATGCAACATAAATTCACCAATGGAATCCTCGAAATCAGGATAAAAAAATAACGACCATGGCACTAAACGGCTTCGATAACAGCGACCTGAAACTCATCATCTTCGGTGGAAAAGGTGGTGTTGGAAAAACCAGTTGTGCCATCGCCACAGCAATTAAGTTATCCGAAAATTTTAAAACGCTGCTCATTTCAACCGATCCGGCACATTCGCTGTCGGATAGCCTCGAACAGGCCATTGGATTTTCAGTTCAGAAAGTTACCGGACATGAAAACCTGGATGCGATTGAAGTGGATGCTGAAGTCGCATTGACAAAATTTAAGTTCGATCATCACCGTGAACTGAAAAAACTTCTGGAAACCTCTTCGAATCTTGACAATCAGGATATCGACGAGATGCTCACCTTGTCGATACCCGGTATTGATGAGGTCATGAGTTTTAAGGCAATTATCGATTTTATCGAGGAAGGAAATTACGAGAAATATGTGGTTGACACCGCTCCTACCGGCCATGCCCTACGTTTGATTTCGTCTCCGAAAATGCTCGATGACTGGATTAAAGTTGCAGTGAAACTGAGATGGAAATACCGTTACATGATCACCAGTTTTTCCGGTTCCTATCAGATGGATGACGTTGACAGTCTTTTACTGAGCCTGAAAAAAACAGTAAAACGGATTGAAAACATCCTGAAGAATCAAACCAAATGCGAATTTATGCCGGTTTGCATTCCTGAGGCCATGGCGATTGCCGAAACCGAAAGACTGCTGACCGATCTGGGTAAATCTGAAATCATTCCAAGGCAAATCATCGTGAACCATGTCATGGTTTCTGATGAATGTGGTTTTTGTCAGAAAAGAAAAGCCGGCCAATCAAAATATTTACAGCAGATCGGCGAAACATTCGCGCATCTGAATAAGGTTGAAGTTCCTGTGTTTGCTGAAGAAATTAAAGGAGTGGAATCATTGAATCAGTTAAAAACATTTCTCTTTGGAGTTCATGAACAAAAAGCCTGAATGCTATTATTCGTTTTCAGGAAAATTGTGAAGTCAAACAATTGAAAATCGATCATTATGGAATATTCATTTGAAACCCAGGAAGTGTGGCACATGTCAAGGGCTCTGGTGAAAGATATTTATTTAGTCACCTCAACATTTCCACAGGAGGAGAAACTTGGATTAACCAACCAGCTCCGAAGGGCATCCATATCAGTAAGCAGTAATATCGCGGAAGAGAGTATCCGGTGGAGTAAAATTGACCACACAAAATTTTATGAAATTGCCTTTGTCAGGCTGATTGAAATATTAAATCAACTGATACTTTCTGCTGATCTGGGCTTTTTATCGGAAGCCACGCTAAATAAACTTAGGGCAAAAATTAGCCGGCTCGGAGGTTTGTTAACTGCGCTCTATCATTCAACGCAAAAACCCATCAACCCATCAACTAATTAATCCGGAAGCCACAGAGCCATGACCACAATGAAAGAAGAAAACATATTACGCGTAAAAGAAGCCCTGGTAAAAGATGTTGGCCGTGCAATTGCCCGCATCGACCCGAAAGACATGAAGCTGATGGGATTGGAAAGTGGCGATGTCACCGTGATTGAAGGTAAACGCCAGACACCGGTTAAAATTATGCCATGTTACCCCGAAGACCGGGATAAAAGTATCATCCAGATTGATGGAATTACCCGCGAAAATGCACAGGCCGGAATCGATGAAAAAGTTAAGCTTGTTAAAGTTACCTGTCGTGCCGCAGCTAAAATAAAATTAAAACCGGACACCAAATCCGGTGCCTTATCGAAGGCCGATGATGCCAAATATATTGGTTCGCTCATCAATGGACTTCCGGTAACCAAAGGCGACAAAGTAAGAGCCAACCTGTTTGGTTCACGCTCGGTAAATTATACCGTAACCGGCACCAGTCCTGAAGGTGTGGTGCTAATTCAGCCAAATACAACTTTCCAACTTGAATCAGTCAAACAAGAAGGCGAAAGCAAAAGCAGAGTTTCTTACGAAGATATCGGAGGTTTGGGAAACCAGGTTCAGCGCATCCGCGAAATGATTGAACTGCCACTTAAATATCCTGAAATTTTTGAACGCCTCGGAGTTCAGCCACCCAAAGGAGTATTTCTTTACGGCCCTCCTGGAACCGGAAAAACCCTTATCGTTCGGGCAGTAGCTCACGAAACGGATGCTTATTTCATCAACATCTCCGGTCCTGAAATCATGGGGAAATTTTACGGCGAAAGCGAAGGCCGTATCCGGAAAATATTTGAAGAAGCGCAGGCACATGCACCTGCCATTATTTTTATTGACGAAATTGATGCCATTGCGCCGAAGCGCGAAGATATGGGTGGAGAGAAACAAGTTGAGAAACGTGTTGTGGCCCAGTTACTATCGTTGATGGATGGATTGGAATCGCGTGGAAAAGTGATAGTGATTGGTGCCACCAACATACCCAACTCCATTGATCCTGCCTTGAGAAGACCCGGACGTTTCGACCGCGAAATATCGATTTCAATTCCGGATAAAAAAGGAAGGCTTGAAATTCTGCACATCCACACCCGTGGAATTCCGCTGTCGATGGACGTTGACATGGAAAAACTGGCAGAAATCACCCATGGTTTTGTTGGTGCCGATCTGGAAGCCCTTGCACGCGAAGCCGCCATGACAGCGCTCCGGAAAATCCTTCCGCAAATCGATTTCGAAATGGCCGAAATTCCATACGAACTTTTAATGTCGCTCGAAGTAACGATGGACAATTTCATGGATGCCATGAAAGAAGTGGAACCTTCAGCAATCCGGGAAGTATTTGTTGAAGTTCCGGATGTCAAATGGGATGATGTGGGCGGTCTCGAAGAAATTAAGGAAGCTTTAAAAGAAACAGTGGAATGGCCGCTGAAATATGCCGATTTGTTTA
>CAILJH010000083.1 GCA_903834475.1 uncultured Prolixibacteraceae bacterium
CGGACATTTCCCAGCATTTGAGCTCCTCTTAGGTTCAACTGAAAGATCGAGCCATCGGACTCAAGTATAAAATACCCGGTTGGGGCAAAATCATACAATTCGGTTGCTGTTGTAGCCTTTTCGACAGCCTGCTGAAGTTCCAGATTCTGCATTTCCAGTTCAATCTGATGAACCTCCAATTCGTGGAGTAGCCTTTGCATCTCACCAATATTCGGAATTTGCACCGAAAGATTATCCGGAAGAATAACTTTTTCAGCCTGTTTTTCAATTTTTTTCTCAGCTTTTTGCCGAAGCGACGAATCCTCAAATACCTTTCCCTTGTCCATTTTCATATCGATCCAAAATAAAAAGAAACATCATTTTCACGTTGTCTATCGGTAAATATGCCGGTGTTACCGGGCTCAATTTCAATGCATAAAAATTCATAATTTAAAACAAACGAAAGTTGTCATGAAATGTTTAATACGAATATAGGAATATATTGCGGATTATCTTATGTTGCCATTCGGATTTCACAGATTGAACCGCTAAGAATTTGGATGTTAACGGATTTAATCCGGTCTCGGATCACAACCATGGTTTTGTGCAGTCCTAGTCTTCAAAGAGGTCGTCGCTACGCGCGATGCTCTTCATTTAAGCCGCCGACAGGGTTTTTAACCCCTGTCGGGGCAAACGGGAAATCCTGTCAATGGTTGAAGACCCCGACAGTGGTTAAACAAAAAAGCTGAACTAATTGACATTGTGCTATACGGCTTTTTCAGCAGCGGTGCTGCGGCCTATTTGTAGAAAATCGCAAAGAAGGATGAACCCAAGCTCCGGAGGAGCGGAATATACCGGCTTTAAAATTCCTATCGGGATGCCCGGAAAATTCAAAAGATTTCGCCCCGATGGGGCTTTTTATCGCAGGCCTTGTGCTACTCCACAAAGAGGTCGTCGCTATGCAACTATCTTTAGCATGAGCGTTCGGGATTGCAGATAAACAATCACAACAGGCAGCTTTTTGACGCATTATTCGCTTTGCGATAAATTAACCGGGCTTGTTACAGGATGTTTCAGGAATTTGTAAGTTTGCAGTGAATTTACAATTATGCAAGAAACCAGTTTCGACAACAACACTGATTCGCAAAGGATTTTTTCAGGCCAACTTTGGATGAATTATTTCAGACTTCAACGAATTCTCCTTCTGCTGCTGTTCGGTTCGCTTTTTTACCTGATTTTTTATACTTCATGCGCCAATATCGGCAGTCCATCAGGCGGTGTCAAGGATTCCATTCCGCCGGTCGTTGTAAAAACTATTCCAGAATTACGGGGTACAAATTTCGACGGCAATGATGTCCGCTTTACCTTCGACGAATTTATAATGCCCGATGGGATTCTCGACAAGCTGGTTATTTCGCCACCCATGAAAAAGAAACCGATCATCAAAATGAAAAGCAAAACGCTGATCGTTGAATTTCAGGATACTTTGAGAAAAAAATCGACCTATTCGCTTGATTTTAAAGATGCAGTGGCTGATAACAATGAAAAAAACCCGATTGCTAATTTTCGGTTCTCCTTCAGCACCGGACCAACGTTCGATAGTCTGCGAATTTCAGGATTTGTGAAAAATGCCCTGAATCAGGAACCTGTTGATAAAGCTTTGGTTTTGCTCCACAGGCAACAAAATTATCTTGCATTTATTGACAGCATTCCCGATTATATTGGAACTACAAATAAAGAAGGTTTATTTGTGATCGACAATGTGGCTCCGGGCAAATATCGGCTGTATGCATTGATGGATGCGGATAACAGCCTGACCTACAATTCGAAATCCGAACTGATCGCTTTTGCCGATTCAATTCTGATTCCATCGGCCAGCTGGGTAACACGAACCGATACCATTGTGAAAGGTCTCGATACACTGGTGACCCAAGGGCATGTCGATTTTCTACCTGAGCCACAAAACCTGATGATGTTCGAAGAGAATAAATTTGAGCAGTATCTCGACAATTCGAAACGTCCGCAGGCCAATCAATGTGATTTTTATTTTGCCGAGTCGCTCAGCGATTCATTTCGCATCAACTTAATCAAACCAGTGCCAACAAAAGACTGGTCGTTCATTGAAACGAACCTGAAACGCGATTCAATTACCGTCTGGCTAACTGATACGATCATCAGCAAAAGCGATTCGCTGAAATTTGAACTGAAATATGAAGTACTGGATTCAATGCAACAGATGGTTCTCAAGCGCGACACGGTTGAGCTGATTTACACTCCGCCAAAATTGGCAAAAACAAAGCGCAAAAAGAATGCAGCCCCTTTGATTCCAACCATCACCCTGATCAACAACATTAATCAATCGGCGCACGATATTTATCAGCGGATAAAAATTGAAGCTCCTGAACCACTGACTTCGTTTGATTTGAAACAAATCAGGCTCTATTCCATGCTGGATACAGTAAAAACCAACATTCCGATCGTTGTTCAAAAAGATACCAATTCGATCCGGAAATTCTTTATTGAACACCACTGGGAACCCAATTCAAATTACCTGTTTCAGATTGATTCGGCTGCAGCCCGGAATATTTACGGTCATCCGAGCAACAAGATTGACCTGAAATTCAGAACTCAGAAAGAAGATTATTACGGAAAAATATTCCTGACCATTTCCGGACTTACCGGACCTGCCATTATTCAGCTTCTGGCGAATACCAAGGACGAAAAAATCCTTCAGAAAATTCAGGTAATTGGCGATGGAAAGATCGAATTTCCGTACCTGAAACCTGAAAAATACAAAATCAGGTTGATTATGGATGCGAATAAGAACGGGAAATGGGACACCGGTTACCTGGCCGATAACCTTCAGCCCGAAAAGGTCGTCTATTACCCCAAAGTCATCAAGGTCAGGGGGAACTTTGAATTCAAGGAAAGCTGGAAAATCGACTACAAACCCGATTATAAAAAAGTGCTTTTTGACGAAGAACTTGAAAAAGAGAAGGCCCGGAAAAAAGAACAGGATAAAAAGGCCGGCATTAAAAGTGACGGCACAAAAAATGGCGGATAAACTCAGTCTCCTGATGATTTTACTTTGGATGTTCCTTTGTGCTGAACTGGCTTCGGGACAAGGTTCTGTTCAAGCTTTTCAGAGTGGTGAATATGCTCGTTACGGAGCCTATTTCAATTGGAATTTCATATGGATTCAGAGCGGTGAAGCTGAATTTGCTGCCGATACCGTTTCTTTCCGGAATCAAAAAGCCTGGAATCTGAGATCATACGGAAAAACTTACAAAGCCTACGATTTGGTTTACAAAGTGCGCGATTCACTGCAAACATTCTGTACTTACGATTCATTCCGGCCCATTTATTCGTACCGGGCACTCAATCATGCCAACGAACGGTCGGTGCATCAATACCGGTTCGATCCGTCTTCAGGAACAATTGCCTCCAGCATCAAACTGGATAAAAAACCGTTGGTTCAGGGCAATTTCCCCATTCAGGAAAATACCTTTGATCTGCTGGGCACAGCATACAATTTAAGAAATACCGATTTCAGCAAACTCTTTGTTGGTCAAAAAGTTCCGTATCGAATGATTATCGACCAAAAGATTGATGAACTGTTTTTCAGGTACCTTGGAACCGACATTGTGAAGACTCGAAACGGGAAAAAATACCGTTGTCATAAAGTTTCAGTATATTTACAAAAAGGTGATTTTTTTGCTGAAGGAGAATATATGAAAATCTGGTTCACCGACGATAAGAACCATTTACCGGTTCAGGTTGAAACTGAAATTATCATTGGATCGGTGAAAGCACTTTTACTCGAAACAAAAAACATGAAATATCCACTAACTTCATTAATTCAATAAGCTATGACAAGTAGAAGAAGATTAAAAAAAGAAATCGACTATGTGGTGTCGGACCTGGTAATCGACTGTTTTACTTACACCAACCTGTATCAGAAACCAGATGATAAAGAAGCACTTGAAATCGTTCAGGGAACGCTGATGCTGCGAAATGAACTGCGCGATCTGACTAACCATCCGGAGAAAAGAGCTGATTCGGAAAGCGTTAAAAGCCACTACGACAATATTGCCGAAACACTTATCGGAGCTGTTGACGAGGGTTATACCAAATTGAAAGAACTGATCAGTAAAGGAAAATAAAGCTGGATGAACAGTTTCATCAGTTGAAATAAACCCGAATAATCCAAAATTAACCGGAGGCATGGATACCAATTCATTGTCCTTCGGTTTTTCTGTTTATATTATTCATATCCATACTCGCTAATTCATTGTCATATTGATTCTCAACAAAAGAATCATTGGATGGTTATTAATGTCAATTAATACAGCAGATATAAATATGAATCGCAGAAACCTGATTTTTGGGACATTGACAATTTTCCCTGTATTTCTTTTTGCTAAAACTAAAACCATATTTGATATGATTACTAAAAAAGGATTCAAAGTTAGCGCCGGTGAAGCCAGAAATGGAGAACATTACAAAATGAAGGGAGTTACGCTAAACAACCTGGATATCAAAATCACTTCGGCTGACACAGATGGTAATCTGGCTGTTTTTGAACAGACTGGGCATACTCCCAATGGTGGTCCGCCCTTGCATATCCATCCATTTCAGGATGAATGGTTTCATGTGTTAGAAGGCGACTATTTATTTCAGGTTGGTGAAGACAAATATAATCTGAATCCCGGCGACACTATTTTTCTTCCACGAAATGTGCAACATGCCTTTGTTCAGCTTACCGAAAGAGGTAAAATGATTGTCTCCTACCTTCCGGCAGGAAAAATGGAAGCTTTTTTCAAAGCAACCGATCAATGGACATCGCCTCCTTCAAAAGAGGAGATTATCAAAGTTTTCGGGGAACATGACATGCAGGTTGTTGGACAACCCTTGAAAGTTGAATAACTTCTCTGGTAAAATTTTAACATGTAAACTTATCCTGACCTGAAATCGATCAACTGTTGTCGTGATTGGCACGAAAAATATTACTTTTGAAATCGTTTGTAAAACTTAGTCAGGATGGATGAATTTGTCAAAAAGAAGAAAGGATTTTCGCTTGGCGAAACCGATAAAGACAGAAGGAACAATTTGATTATTATCATGTTATCGGTTTTGCTGATTACCGTGGTGGTGATATTTATAAAGCAACACGACGAAAACAAAAAGATGCTTCAGGCGATCAATCTCGAAAAGGCATCGATTCAGACTGAATTGAATTCCATGATGACGAATTACGATTCGATTCATACCAACAATCAGGCACTTCAGACCGAATTGTCTGGTGCACAGACGAAAGTAAAAGATTTGATGCTTGAAGTTGCTCAGGTTAAAGAGGTGAGTTTCGGCCAGATTACAAAGTACCGTGGGGAAGTTACCACTTTGCGGAACATCATGAAAAATTACATCGTTCAGGTTGATTCGCTCAATCGCCGGAATGAAAAACTGATGGCCGAAAACGTCCAGGTTAAAGAGGAAATCGCTCAATCGCAATCAAAAAATCAGGAACTCACGAAGGAAAAGGAACATCTTCAGGAAAAAGTGAAAATGGCAGCACAACTTGAAACCACCGAACTGAATGCGATTGGTGTAAACGGTCGTGGTAAGGAGGCTGAAAGTGCCCGTCGTGCCTTGCAAATCAGGGTTAGCTTTGTATTGAGTAAAAATATTACTGCGCCACGGGGCAACAAAATGATCTATGTGCGCATTCAGAAACCCAATCAGGTATTGTTTCAGAAATCGCCCGGAGATGTGTTCCAGTTTGAAGACCTGAAAATACCTTTCTCGGCCAAACGTGAAGTGACCTACGAAGGAAACACGCTGCCTGTAAACATTTTCTGGGACAACGAAGGTCAGGAATTCCTTGCAGGTGAATATACCGTGGATGTTTTTGCCGATGGAAATAACATCGGAACCACCAAATTTACAATGAAGCGATAAAAAGTCAAGGAAAAGAAAAATGGGAAACGGGTTCTTTCTGATTAGGAAGGAACCCGTTTTTTATGAATTTAAGTCCGTCACATGAATGTGACGGCAAAGCCTGCCAGCCCCAAGCAGGGATATTCGACTATCGACTGAATTCCAAATTATCATTTACCGTTTGGCTTCAGCCAACGCACAAAGTGACCCTTCCAGTCCCAAATACTTTTTCCTACTGATACGTCATCAGTTTACTCAGGTATTTCCCGATTATATCGAACTCAAGATTGACGGTTGTACCTGCTTCGAAGGTATGGAAATTGGTTTCGTGGTAGGTATACGGAATTATCGCCACCTGGAACGAATTGTCTTTTGAATTCACTACTGTCAGGCTGACTCCGTTCACGGTAACCGATCCTTTTTCAACGGTCATGTATCCTTTTTGCGCCATTTCCTTATCGAACGGATATTCAAAGGTATAATACCAGCTTCCGTCAGCTTCTTCAACTTTAGTGCAGGTGGCAGTCTGGTCCACGTGTCCCTGGACAATGTGACCATCGAGCCGGCCATTCATCATCATGCTGCGCTCCAGATTAACTTTACTTCCCGGAACAAGTTTGCCCAGGTTGGTTTTCAGCAAGGTTTCCTTTATGGCCGTTACGGTGTAGGTTTTGGCTTCGCGGTCGATTTTTACAACAGTCAGGCAAACGCCATTGTGCGAAAGGCTTTGATCGACTTTCAAATCATCAACAAACGAACAGGTCAGTGTGAAATGTACATTTTCCTGATCTTTTTGAATGGCGATCACCCGCCCGGCTTCTTCTACTATTCCTGAAAACATGGTAGCTTGATTTAAAATTTTGCTGCGAAGTTACAAGTTTCGGATGGAGTAGCAAATTGAATTGCGACATTGTTATTTCGTGCGAACAAGACTTTCAGGTTCGAATTGTTTTCATAAATTTATAGACGTCTTTTAAGGAAAATACTCGCTTAAAATAATCTGGATAATATGAACAAAACGAGAATTGACCGGTTAATCAATATCCTCTATTCGCTTGCTGCAGTTGCGATTTTACTTGGTTATGTTCTTAAAATCCAGGAATTCCCATATGGCAATCATTTGGTTACCGGTGGATTTATAGCAGGAGCTTTAATTAAATTAGGAACGATTATACGATCAGATTAAATATTCAAACTATGGCAACAGTAAAAACTACTTACCTCGGTGAATTACGCACCGAAAACATTCATCTTCAATCGGGTAATAAAATCATAACTGATGCGCCCTGCGATAACCGCGGAAAAGGCGAAGCATTCTCGCCTACCGATTTGCTGGCAACTGCTTTGGGGAATTGCATCATGACCATCATGGGCATCAAAGCCATGGATAACGGAATTGACCTGGCAGGAACCGAAATCGAAATCACCAAAATCATGGCAGATGCTCCTCGTCGGGTGGCCGAAGTGATCATGGAGTTCAATTTTCCGAAGAAAGGCTATTCCGAAGAAGAAAAGCGGCTGATCGAAAGTGTGGCCGGCACCAGCCCGGTTCCATTGAGCGTTCATCCCGATATGAAGCAGACCATCCGGTTTAACTGGTAGAAAAGCTGAGCGTTTTATTTTCCCAGCATCGGGAAGATTCGTTTAATTTCCTCATCGTTCGGAATGCTTCCGTATTCGCAAATCTCAAATGCTTCGGCGTATTTTACCTGATCTGCCTTACTACCATACCATTTGGATAATCCGGCTTTCGTACCGGGAGAAATACCTCCTTTTCTGCTTTCTGCAAGCCATTTCAGGCGGTCGGATTCAGTTTTCGGAACATTGGCCAATTGACCATCGAGCCAGGGCAGCCATTCAAAAAACTGAGACTCGTGTGCCGATACGGCATAAATTTTTTGATCGAACACATCCGATATGTCCACCACGATATCCGGCGAAAAAGCATTTGGTTTTTTAAACCGGTCTTCGGTATATAAGAAAACCGGGTTCTTTTCCAAAGCCGGGATTTCCGGGGCAATATTTGGAACAATGACAAGAAAAGCCGCGTCCTGTATAGCAATGGCTGTGTTCCTGTGATCGGGATGATAGTCATATGGCCGGGGACCAATGACCACGTCGGCCTTCCATTCCCTGATTAAGCGGATAAGCTGCAACCGAAGGTTTAAATCAGGCATCAGCAAGCCATCGTGATTGTCGAGCACTTTGTAGGTCACTCCAAAGCGTTTGCCAGCCTCCTCGGCTTCAGCTTTTCTGATCTTTGCCAAAACGACCCCGCCTTTGTTAAAATGCCCGGCGTCACCATTGGTAGCAGAGATGAATAAAACACGATGTCCCATTTGTGCAAACTTGATGGCAGTTCCTCCGGCATCCAAATCGCAATCATCGGGATGCGCACCAATTACAACAACATTGATTTTTTGATCCTGAGCCTGAGCCAAATTCATTGATATAGCCAGCCCCGCAAGAAAGAAGATTTTTTTGAACATGGCATTGGTTTAAAATTGAACGTTTAGAAGGATTTAAAGATAGAATTTTGTTTTCAGGTTTAAACCCAAATCAACAGGTAGTTATAACAAAATCCTGAACGAAAACATTTGCTCTGTTTTAAGAAGTAAATCTTGTTTTTGTTTTAGTCCTGAAAATTTTGCATTTGCCGATTAAATTGGGGCATTCAACGAAAAAAATGATTCCTTTTAAGCATCACTTCATAAGTTTGGTAACGAATTCAATTTTCTATCGTCTATTCAATTTAAACAAACAAACCATGAAACGGAATCTATTTCAAATCACCGGAGTTTTTGTAGTTTTTTGTGTCTTACTTTCATCCTGTTGGTTTTTAGGCCCATCGGTGAAAGGAAACGGGAATGTTACCGACGAAGTCAGGCAGGTCAGCGTATTTGATCAGATCGAAGTGAGCCGTGGGATGAATGCCTACATCACGCAGGGAAGTCCGGCCAAAGTAGTGGTTATTGCCGATGAAAACCTGCATGATGTGATCGAAACGAAAGTTGAGAACGGCGTTTTGAAAATACGTGTCAATGAAAACGTAGGTTGGGCCAAAGAAAAAAAGGTGATGGTGACGGTCGAAAAGCTTTCCTCAGTTGAAACAACTTCAGGATCAAATGCCTGGTCGAAGAATCAGATTATGTCCGAGAACCTGGAACTCAAAGCGAATGCAGGATCAAACCTTACGATGGAGGTCAATGCCAAGTTCTTACGGGCTGAATGTTCATCGGGAGCGAACATCAAACTTTCGGGTCTGGCCAAAGAAGCTGAAATGGAAACCTCTTCAGGAGCCAGTCTGAAAGGTCAGGATTTGAAAGCAGACCAATGTAAAATGCGGGCATCAAGTGGTGGAAATGTTTCTTCGACAGTAGTCGAAAAACTTGATGCACATGCTTCAAGTGGCGGCAATATAGTTTATTACGGCGAACCCACTTCAACTGAAATTAAAAGTTCATCAGGTGGAAATATCAGTCGGAAATAGATCAGGAAAAGGGAAAAAGGAAATCGAATAGAGCAGTCTTAAAAGGCCATCATTCATATAGTCAGATTATCAATCCTATCAAAATAGAACCATGAAAACAATTAAATTCTTTACTCTGATTTTATTCGGAGCTACTTTCTTAAACGCCGCAACAGTTCAGGCTGAACGGCAAACAAGGCAAATATCCGGATTTCACGGCGTTTCAGTAAGTAGTGGAATTGACCTTTACCTTACGCAGAAAAATACGGAGGAAGTATTTGTAGAGGCCGATTCAGAAGATCTCGACAAAATAATCACCATCGTTGAAGCTGGGATTTTGAAGATTTACATCAAACAGAAATCGTGGTTTAATATGAATTGGAACAGCAATCACCGCAAAGTCTATGTTTCGTTCAAAACCCTCGACAAACTGGAAGCATCGGCCGGATCGGATGTAGTCTCACAATCGGTTTTAAAACTCGACAAACTTAAACTGGAAGCCAGTAGTGGCTCCGATGTGGAGCTTGAGCTGGAGGCCAACGAGCTAAGTGTAGATTCGAGCAGTGGATCAGACATCAGGCTGAGGGGAAAAACGTTGGAGTTGCAACTTAGCGCATCGAGCGGGAGTGACATTGACGCTGCTGAACTTGAAACAAAAAAATGCAATGCAAGTACTTCCAGCGGATCGGACATCAGCGTAAATGTTACCGAAGAATTGGATGCCAATGCCAGCAGCGGAGGTGATATTGGTTACTCCGGAAATCCTTCCAAAAAAGATATCAACGAATCGAGTGGCGGTGACGTACATAGGAAGTAATCTCATGCAATGATTTCTGTTGCCTGAAGGCGATCGGACCAATTTCATACCAATCTGATTCCGCTCACCATTCTGCCGGTATCAATTCCCTCGCGACGGGCTGAATAAAACAGCGCGGCATGTTCGAATGAGCAAAGACCCATCACTTCTATATTTTCTTCCGGAATACCCGATTCAATCAACACCGTTTTATTGGCTTCCCACAAATCAAAAAAGGCCTTTCCTTCGTTCAGCGATGGTTTGAGTAATGCCGGGTAATTGCTGAAATTCGATTGAACTGCCGACACCACTTCCGGCCCGACTTCATAGGCATGAATGTGTATGGATGGGCCGATTCCGGCAATCAGATCGGAAGGCTGACATCCAAATAGTTCAATCATCTGCTGAATAGTTTTTCCTGAAATCTTCGACACGGTACCACGCCATCCGGCATGAATGGCAGCAACAACTTTCTGCCTTGGATCGAAAATCAGAATGGGCACACAATCGGCGGTCTGTACACAGACAAACATTCCGGGTTCATTGGTAATTATGGCATCAGTATCGGCAATTGTTGAATTCTTGTTTGCTGAAGTTACAACTGCAACATGATCGGAGTGCGTTTGTCGCGGAAAAACGAATTTATCAGGATTCCAATCGCAAGCAACAGCCAGTTCTCGGCGAAATGCGGCATAATCTGATTCGTGATCACCGGTAAACCTAGGTTTAGTTCCTGAAATCCAGCCTTCCCGAGTGGTCACAAAATGGGAAATATCATCATACTTTTTGAAACTTTCAAACTTTAAAACTGAAAGTCGTCCCTGAACTATCTTTCGCATTGGCGTGTCTTTTTTGCGCATAATTTGCAGTTGCCAAAGATGGTAAAAATTGATTTCAGACAAACAACAATTCTTTAACCGGAAATTCTTGTCGATTCGATCAATTTAATGGAGAAAAACGTACAATCATCAAACTATTTTCCTGACGATTTGCAATTTATCATGGTCTCAAATCAGATCGCAATAAAATCTATCAGTCAGTATTTGAGATTGTTGCAAATATTTCAGGAATCAAAAATAATCAGAAATGAGTTTCCGGGTAATTTGATAAATTGTGAATTGAGATAAAAAGGCTAAATAATGGATGAAATCTTTTGTACGAAGGAATTTTCCATTATTTTTGCAGCCTGTTTACAAGAAGCCCGGATGGCGGAATTGGTAGACGCGCTGGACTCAAAATCCAGTAACAGCAATGTTGTGTGGGTTCGATTCCCACTCCGGGTACAGAAAAACCTCTTAACTGATTGACAGTTAAGTGGTTTTTGCTTTTTTGGGTCACGAATGGGGCACTTTCTCGGTTTTGGAATCGGTTTTAGTATTGGATAAATTTCCGTTAAAGGATGTGCTGGGACAATAAGATTTGAAGAAGAAATTAATTCTTTACCACAAAAAAAACCGGCATATGTCCGGATTTTTGAATTGTATAGGAAAATGAAGATAAAATAAGACTTAGGATTAACGTGTTTTACCTATTTGAAGATATTTCTAATATCTTCCATTTCTTTATTGTAATTATCAAGATCTTCAGGAGTGATAAATCGCAAAGAAATGAGGTTATCAAATAGGTATTGTTTGTTTTCTAAAACTTGATTTCTAAGCATTTCAAAATTATTTCGATCAATATCGGTTAAGGCATTCCCCATGGCTTCCTTCAAGTTATTTAAAAAGTGATTTGTAGACCTGGTAATCGTATTTAAAATGAGTGATTTGTAGTTTTCCTTCTCGTTTAATAATAGATCTTTCATAAGTGTCATATCCTCCAATGCCTTGGTTTTATCCTTCAATTCCTTTAAAAGATTGTCAAACTCTATTTCCTTATTCTTAATGAATTCTGCGTCAGCTATGGAAAAATCAATATTAAACAACTCTGCAAAAGAAGTTTCCAGTGCCTTTGCAATAGCTTTGCCGTTTTCTATAGTAATCTTTCCAGTAGACCCATTTTCAATGTTGGCATAAGCAGTCTGGGAGATTCCAATAAATGCAGCCATTTGGTCCTGACTAAGGTTTCTATCTTTTCGAAGCTGTTTAATCCTTCCAGCTCTCAAAAGCTGATATATTTTTTCCTCACTCTGCTCCTGATTTGTCTCTTCTTGTTTATTCATACATCAAAGGTAAATACAACAATTGCAATATAAGCCAAATCATTTCGGGTATCTTAGCAAATATGTTGTAAAGCATTTACACGGATTGTTGTAAGTTACAACATATCTTGTAAGTTTGAAAAGTTTTAATTTAATTTTACACACAATGGAAAACGAAAGAGTATTAATAGCAACAGACAAAAAAACGCTTATAGAGGCGTTAAATGAACTGTTTATTTTAAAGCAACAGCCTCAGTCCTTACCAAATTTTGAGGAAGACCGGATCTCTAAACCTCAAGCGGCAAAGCTGGCTGGGATTACAATTCCCACTTTGGACAAGTTGATTCGTGCTGGCAAATTCAAGCAGTACACACTCGGTGCCCATCGCTATTTCTTAAAAAGCGAAGTTATCCAGGCCCTGAGAGATAAAACCTAATCTTTTCAATTTATGCTAAATTTTAAAGTATGGAAAAAGTAATGATTTATGCAACACCTTCTGAAATTGCAGAAGGGTTGCGGTTATTTATGGCCGAACACCAGAAGCCAACTCCTGAGAAACTTGAAATTGATCTTTCGGAGAAGTTAATTCGCCGCGATGCCGCCAAATTTCTAGGTGTTAGTTACACCACAATGTACAATTGGTTAAAAGTAGGAATTCTTAAAGAACATGGACACGCCCGAAAGAAATATTTCTTACGATCAGAATTGATCGAGGCCATGCGAAACAATTCCTGAAAGTATTCAAGTAACAACCGTTGATAAAGCCAATCAGCTAATCACTCTATTTAACTTATAACATGGATCACCTTTCAAAAATTCCTGATTCAAAAAACGAAAATGAAGATCAGCGGAAGTATGGTTTTTTCAAACGTGATGGAAAATATTTTGTAACCGAATATAGAAAAGAAGATAATGTTACAAAAGTGTTATCAAACTTCACAATGCAAATCCTATTCCATCTTGTCAATGGTTCAAACAACTCAAAAAGGATTCTCGTAATACAAAGGAATACAGGCGAAATCAGCATCATTGAAGTATTTTCTTCGGAAATGAAACCAGACACTTTTGAAACTATCCTTAAAAGTGTAAGATGTACTTTTTTGGGTTCGGCTTACCAGTTGAAAATCATTTTTGCCCAGTTGATGGATACAGAAATAGAAGCTGTTATTCTTAATGTACTGGGATGGAATATTGAACATCATGTTTATGTTTTTGCTGATGCTGTCTTCAAGAACAACGAAATTCTGAAGGTGAATAATATCGGGATTATTGAAACCGACGAAAAGCGTTTTTATCTTCCGACATTTGGACTGGCCAACATCAATAATGAGGATTTTGAAACCGATAAAATGTATTCATATCAAGAAGGAACAATTGGTTTTAAGGAATGGTCAAATTTGTTTTATCAGTCATTTGGAACCAATGGAGCCATCGGGATTCTGTTCCTAATCCTTTCAGTATTTCGGGATGTTGTTTTTAACCAGGTACGCTTCTTTCCTTTCCTATTTCTATTCGGCGATTTTGGTACAGGGAAAACGTCATTTGTTGAACGGTTGCTTTCTCTTTTTGGTCGTGATATTATCGGGACACCTCTAAACAACGCTACAAGTGTCGCCTTATCAAGACTTGCTTCTACCCGTATTAATGGTTTGTTCTATTTCAAAGAATATACCAGTGAAACTGATGAGAAAGCTCAGGATTTTATCTTGACGGCCTATGATGGAGCCGGCAGAACAACTGGAATAAAGAGCAATGATACCAGGACTAAAAGTTTTCCGGTTAAGTCTGGACTTATCTTCGATGGGAACCATCTTCCAACGCAAAAAACTGCAATCCTTTCCCGTATGATATTGCTGAATTTTGAGGAATCAACCTTTAAAGACGAACAGAAAGAAGCCTACAATCAATTGAAAACTGATGCATCCAATGGACTGGGTAAAGTATTGGTAGAAATTTTAGAGCATCGGGAATTATTTGAAAAACGATTTAAAGAAGAATTTACCATTAACGCAAAGGAGTTGAAAGAAAGTTGCAAAAACACTTTCCCTGAAAGGACACTAAACCACATTGCGCTATTGATGACACCGGCAAAAATACTTTGGAACCAATTATCATTTCCGTTCAAGTTCGTTGACGTTTTGCATTCAATTATTGAGAATGCGGAGAATCAAAACAACTTATTGAAACAGAGCAGTGCAATATCAATATTTTGGGAGTCTTTTTCAAATTCAGTAAAAAAAGGATTGATTGTAAGATTTGATGGGTACAACTCAAAAATATCTCACTTCAACATAAAAGAGACGAATGATAGTAACGGTATTATGCAAGTAAAGCTTCAAAATATATACCCTGTATATGTTCGCTATTGCCGGGAAATAAACATTCAGTTTTTAGATCCCAATAGTTTAAAAATGCTTCTCACATCTAAATCAAATAAGGAGTTTCTACCTAGTTCACAGAAAGGTCGTGGAGCTGCATATACCGATAAAAATTTTGGAACATGTTATCAATTCACCTATACAAAAATTGACGATGCTATTTATATCTCTGAAATAGAAATTAATCTGTAACAATGTAAACCTTGTAAACTTTAATATCTAATTCTTTATATATCAATTTTTTA
>CAILJH010000084.1 GCA_903834475.1 uncultured Prolixibacteraceae bacterium
GAAATGTATCCTTTTTCGCCCCAGAACGGATCAAGCACACCTACCAATGCTGTTCCCTGTCCGGGAAAATCGTGCAAATCGAGCAACTGGAATCCGCCAAAATCCTTGGTGCGCATGGCGGCTTCAATATCGGCCTTGTAGCAAAGCGCCTGCAATTTTCCGGAGGCAAGTAAAAAGCTGTCGGCCAGCTGCGCCATTCCATGATCTTTCAATGTTTCCTGAAACAATTCGAAGTTTCGCGCTTTCAGTACACCATCGTATTTGGGTATTTCCTTAAAATTTGGGTAAACACACCACTCCCCAATTTCGTGACTCACCACAGGTTGCGTATATTTCGAATTAAAAGCTGACCAATCGTAATCGCTGCGAGGTGCTTCACCATTGATGGTGCTTTTCAATTCTTGTCCCCAGCCCTGAATACGCGGAGCAGGAGTGGTCAGATAATCACTTTCAGTAATAATCGGCCAACCTGCTCCTGCAGTATAAATCCGTCGTCTGTCCTTGTTTTTCCAGAATTTCACAAATTCGGTCAGGAATGGAATTTGATTGACACCACCCGGTTCATTTCCATAAACCATCATGCAGAATGAAGGATGATTACCATATTCTTCAATCATTCGCTGACTTTCTTCATACAGATATTTGTCGAAAGGCTTTCCATCGCCAATAGTGGTCGACTGGTTTGCCCATGAAGAACACTCCACCTGAAGATAAAATCCGGTTTGGTCGGCAGCATCGAAAGCAGCTTTTGGAGGGCACCACGAATGGAAACGCATATGGTTCAGCCCGTGAGCGCGGCAAACGTTGAAAATCCTGAGCCATTCGGCCACATCGGTTGCCGGATAACCGGTTTTCGGGAAAATGGCACATTCTAAAGTTCCACGAAGGAATGTTGGCTGACCGTTAATTTGAATTTGCCTGCCAACCGCTTTAAATTCGCGCATCCCAAAAGTGGTTTCCGAAACATCCGTTTGGCCTGAAGTCTGATCTTTCAGACTGGCTGTCAGGGAGTACAAATCCGGATGAAATTCATTCCAGAGTTTCACATCAGAACCCATTTCCAGGCTCATATGCAGCATGTTTTCACCTGTTTTCAGTTCAAATTTTTCATCTTGACTTTTTCCATTTTGCTGTAGATTCAGGTTAAGGCTAACTGCAGTTGGTTTTCCGGTTGGATTCATAACTTTCAGCTTCACCTCAATCTTTTTATTCTGAACATCAGGATAGACCTGAATATTTTGAATGCTAACCATTGGACGGGCTTCGAGATACAACTGTCCAACTATGCCGTTCCAATTGCTTTGCGTATGATCTGAAATGCTATGTGCATTCACCCCTGGATCAATGTCTTTCGTACGGTTATCGATGCAGATAGTCAGCCGGTGTTTGCCGGGAGTAAGGAAACTGGTCAGCTCGTATTTGTGAGGCGTTCCGAGTGAATTTTGCATGCCGGCTTCCTTGCCGTCAACCCAAATTCGGCTTTCCCAATGGCAACGTTCGAGGAAAAGGCCCACCGACTGGCCGTTCCAGTTTTCAGGAATGGTCACTTCTTTTTGGTACCAGGCGGCGCCTTTGTAATACTTCAATGGTTGCAGCCAGAACGGAATTTTAATGTTTCCCGCTTCCCGGAATTTGGCGTATTCCGGATTTTTATAGAAAGCGCTATCAACAATTTGCCCGGTCCACGGAGTTTTCAGAGTAATGTCATCACCTTTTCCGTTGGAAGTAAGCGATCCGGGTAAAGTCAGGGTATCGGTTAAAATCCGGTTGAACCAGGCTTCCGATATACCTTTGTCGGCAGGATCCATGGCGAATTGCCAGGTCCCCGAAAGATCTGTTTTTTGTTGAACGGCTGGTTTTTGGCACGAA
>CAILJH010000085.1 GCA_903834475.1 uncultured Prolixibacteraceae bacterium
AATAATGGCATTTTGCAAGGTTGTTACGGCTGCGGCAATCTCACTAACTGTATTGGTCGAAGTATATACTTTAGCATCAACTATTGCAGCCTCCAATATTGCCACTGCTGCGGGGCTGTATTGACCCGAGTTGCTTCCTACGTTTAATTTGGCAATGCTGTCATTCACTTGAGCTACCCTAATCATCCCGTTTAAGGTTTCAATAGAAACAATCGTGTCAAGAGAAATTTTAAATGCGATACCGATGTCGGCGGTAGCTGGTTTTGTGGCAGGCAAATTAATAGTCAAACCATCAGCATTACGTGTGAAAGTCAAGTTTCCACCGCCCAAAATCTGTACACTTTTGATGTTACTTGTCAGATAAGGCTGGCTTGAACCCAGACTTTTCAACACCGCTTTACCGTTAGTTGGCCAACCCATTACCGTAACGTACAACAGGCTGTCTCCTTTTTTTACGTAGCGAATATCGGTTGCATCATAAGAAGTTCCTTCGTTGAATCCTTGCGCCGAAAGTGCATTGGCACGCTCTGCAGTTGGTCCTTCACCAAATTGTATCCATGTACGGGTGTCGTAGATACTCTCTTTGTTGACATTCATCCACGCTGTAATTCCCTGAACAACAGCCAACTCTTTTTCATCATAAGTACCATTACCACGTAGAGGAACGTTTAATAATAAATTGCCGTTTTTGCTGACAATATCAATCAGCATGTGTATAACGGTATTTGCTGATTTATATCCGTTATTATTATATACCGACCGGTTATAATGCCAATCTCCGATACAAGTACATGTTTGCCAATGTTTTGCCTGTGGTTTGTCCGGAATACCGCGCTCAACATCCCAAACTAAGCATTCTTTTTCATCCGGAGTAAGAACCTTACCGAAAATAACGTTTTGAACTTTTCCATTATTCGCATTCGCACTTTTGTTGTAATAGCTTGCTGCTATTTTCAGACCTACATCGCTAACCGCAGTAGTTGACCGGTTGCCAGCATTATCAATTGCAACTAAAGGCAAAGAAGTGTCATCGAAATAGATCAGGTCAGGATTGAATTTTTTAATCATATCCATCGTTCTGTTGTAGAACTTATCACAATATGCTTTTGAGGGAATAGAAGCTCCATTTACCCAATTCCATTGGGAGTGAATTGTTCCGGAATTATCCCAACCGCTACTATGCGCATGATTTTGGGCATAAAGTTCTTGCGGATCAAGACCATCCCACCATTTGCCTGCACCATCGGCTTTTGTCAGGTTTCCATCGTAACTTTGAGAACCTTCATACCACGACCAGGCATGTGAAGCATGAATACTTACTCCAAAACGCAACCCATTAGCTCTGGCTGCTTTTTCCCAACCATCGATAAGGTCTTTTTTAGGACCGACTTTGACAGTATTCCATTCCTGATATTTACTATCCCATAAATCCAAATTGTCGTGGTGGTTTCCCAAGGCAAAAAAGTATTTTGCACCAGCATTTTTGTAAAGTTTTACTATACTATCAGGTTGCCAGCTTTCTGCTTTCCAACTATTTATCACCCCTTTAAATCCAAGATTGGTAGCAGAGCCATAGTTAGAAGTGAACCAATTGCGCTGTGAACCTGCGAAATACATAAACCTTGCAAACCAGTCTCCTTGTTCCGGCTGGCATTGCGGACCCCAATGCGCCCAAATACCAAATTTAGCATCCTGATACCAATCAGGTGCTTCACCATACTGTTTCAAGGATTCCCATGTTGGTACAAATTTTCCTGAATCCATGGGTTCCATTGGTATTGCAAGAGGCGTGTATTGTTGTGCTCGTGCACCTAAAATCCCTAACAGCAGACTCACAAGTACTGCATAGGAAAAGATGTTGATTTTTTTCATTTGTTTTTTCATTAAATTTACATAAAAGTAAAAAGCATCGTTGCAATTTATGTAAACATCAGACATTTTCTGTTTTAAAAGGATCATTGCTGAAATATTCCGGTCGTGTCAACATAGCTTCGCCCGGTGCTTTTGGAGGCGTTGATTCCAACTGCAATGCTATTTCATTATCAAGCTCTATACGTTCAATTTGCGGAGCACTGTATACCTGTTTTTTGTCGTTTTTCATGATATGAATTTTTATTCCTAACCCTCTCCCTAGGGAGAGGGTTAGGAGTGTGGTTGTTTATTTGATAATCACTCTGGTTGTCATAGATTTACCTGCATTGGTAACTGAAACCATGTAAACACCCGGTACAAACTGATTCTCAAGTGTTTTAGTTGCTGAAATCAGTTTTTTCGAAACTAATTTCTGACCAAGTTCATTATATACAGCAATTGAGGTTTCGCGGGTTATTGAACCGTTGATAACCAACTGACCATTGGCGTTAGTCGAAATCCATACACCGTTGTTAGCATTAGGATTGATACCCGTTGCAATCGAAGCACTTCTGAAGATAATAGTGAAACGACTACTGGTATTGGTAGCATCCGATGTAAAGGTATACAAACCACCATTTGTCAATTCAGTTTCAGTATTCAACAGATTGTCTCGCAGGTAAATGTTCATTCCTGTAAAATTAGCTGTCTCGGTAGCTTTAATGCTGAATGTATTTGACTGACCAGTGGTAAAGCCCAACGGCAATTCTTGATTTGAAGTTACGCAGTTCAATCCATTAATAGCCAATTGTTCTGATCCTGCTAGTGTGTAAATTTCAGGAATTGACACATTTTCATTCATCATCTTTGGTGAATCGAACATGTCGTATCCGTTTGAAGCATTGTCGTTGAAATACACGACAGCTTGGTCACTGTTAGTACCGTTCGATACTTGCAAACGCAATAACGGTTGGGTTATAGCCGCAGGTGCTTTGAAACTATTATTAGAAACATCTGCATGCGAACGCATTGTGTTTGTAAAGCCAAGTGTTCCTGAAGTTTGACCAACATCAACCCTTACCCAGAATGCCTGCATAGGTGGAATAAGATTGGAAACGGTAGTCAATCCATTTGAAATTACAATACCTCCCGTTGCATTATAAGTGTCAAAAACATAAGCACTTGCATTTTTGGTACGATACCACATGGTGGTAAGCAGATTTGTTTTGGTTGCATCCGTCCAGTTCACATACGATGGATATGGGTTACCTACCAAATTAAATCCTTCCTTGGTTTGACCGGCAGTACGGGTTGGAGCAATTGTTTGTGTTCCAGTATTTAATGTTCCGCTGAAAGTAACAACCCCACTTGTAGTTGTATTCACCGAAACATACCCTTTCATAGGTGTTAGTGATCCACTCTCGGTTACCCAAGGGGCTGAAGTTCCATGTACTTCATCATAACTTATTACTGATGTCGCAGTACTTAGGGCAGCAGTTGTAGCTGCACTTACAGGACTCGAAATATACGAATTACGACCTGAAGGAAGGTACTGTTGAACATGGGTTGTTCC
>CAILJH010000086.1 GCA_903834475.1 uncultured Prolixibacteraceae bacterium
CCGATTTTCTGGTGATTCCAAGAGGAACCGGAGTAATCTGGCCGGTGAACAAGAATTACTTTTCAAGCTCCTTTGTTTTTTACGACTGGAAATCGACCATGTCATTTATCGGAGTAACCGACCTGAAAGCAGGTTACATGATTGCAAGTGACGATCCGTGGGATACAGAAGCTTTGCTTGCAAAAACAAATTCCACCGCGTTCATTAATCCGGCGATAGTTCACCAGACTGCCAAAGGTATTTGGGGATATGACCGAACTTTGCATTTTGTGTTCGTGAATGATGGCTACAACGAAATGTGCCAGTGGTACAAGAAATTTGTCGAAGCCAAAGGTTACCGCAAAACATTAACTCAAAAATCATCCGAAAATCCGGCTATGAACCGGATGAAAGGTGCAGTTGACTTTTGGGTTATCAACATGAATTTCGTTCAAAAAGATGCGGACAATCTGATCAAATACGGTCTGGACCGGGCCTTGTTTTCATTTAACAGCTACGAATATGCCTTGCCCAAACTGATCGATTCGTTGAATACCAAAGGCTTTTTAACTTCCAAATACGACATTTTTACCGATGTCTGGCCTGGCAATATTTTTCCTTCAACTGGCGGATACAGGCGCGAAGGTTATCCGGATGATGTGATCGTTAAAAAAGACGGCAACTTGCAGGAAGGCTGGATGGCCTATGTCAATAGCACTCCGTTTCAGGGTTATGTGACCTGTTCTCAAACCCATTCGGGCTATGGATCAAAAGAGATTACAGCAGATTTGTCGATCAATCATTACAACACCCGTTTCATCGATGTGGAAATGGCTTCAGGATTAAAAGAGTGTTTTTCAAGTGTTCATCCGGTTTCAAGAAAGACAGATGCTCAGGCCAGAGTCGATGCCTTGAATACGGTTAAAAACAAATTCTCACTGATTACCGGTGTGGAAGAAGCACGCGATTTTTCTTTTCCGGTAGCTGATTTCGGCGAAGGAACCATGTCTATTTTGCCACAGGTAAATTCAGGATACGACTGGTCGACACCGATTGATACCATCGGCGCCTATTACGGCCAATACAACCTGAATCCGGCGTTGCGTGTGCCTTTGCACGGTTTGGTTTATCACGATATTCACATACCTACCTGGTACACCGGTGACGGGGTTTCCAAAGTTCCTTCGCTTTGGGACGACAAAGACCTGTTCAATATTCTGTATGCAACCATGCCGCTGTTTATGCCTCCAAACCGGACTTACTGGACTACTAATCAGGAAAAATTCTTAACCAGTTATCACCTGATCAGCAGCATTACACGAAACGTGGCTTTTGAAGAAATGACGAAACATTCCTATGTAAGTACCGATCGGATGATCCAGCAAACGGAGTTCTCCAACGGCTGGAAAGTCACGGTGAACTTTGATAAGGTGACCCATTCTTTCGAATCCAGGCAATTGGCGGCCAAAGGATTTTATGCTTCGGATGGCAACGGACAGGAAGTTTTCCGCTTAGTCGATTCAGGATCGAACCTTGCAGTGGCCAGCATTGAAAACCGCCTCTTTATAAATCCGTATGGTATTGAAAAAACCTACAAAGGAGTAAAAACATCCGGCACCGTATTTTTACGGAACGATGCCAAAGGAATTCATCTGGCATTTATCGGAACTCAGAAAAGTATCCAGTTGAATCCTTCACTCTTGGCATGGAAACTTGGACATGCTTTTTCTGAAGCTACCGGAAAAGCTATTCCAATGACCAAAACAACTGATGGTTGGTTGATCCTGAACCGGCCAGCCAACGAATCATTTATCCGTTTCAATCTGGACACACTCGCACTTTCATCAAAATCGGTAATGAATCCGGAAGAAATACTGGAATGTTTTCCGAATCCTGCCAAAAATAATATTACGATCACTTTTTCGCTGAAAGATTCGGCAATTGTTCGCCTGAGTCTGTGCAATATGATGGGTCAGTCGGTGAAGGAACTGATGAATGGAAAGGCCGCGCAAGGCACTCATCATCATCATTTCGATGTGTCCAACCTGGCAAAAGATAATTATCTGTTGATTCTCGATTCCGGAACGGATCGGTTAACCCGAAAAATTGTACTTAAATAAACTAACAAATAAATACCATGTTAAAAAAGAACATTTTCTTTCTAATCGTCTTTCTATGTGCTGCAGGCTTGTCTCTGTCAGCCAAAGAAAAAGCAATTTCAAGCAAAAAATTCAAGAGTTCCGATATTGGAAATCCTGCGCTTGCAGGATCAACTGAACTGATGAAGGACGGCATCCAAATCACGGATGGAGGAGCCGATGTTTGGGGAGTCCGCGACGAATTCCGCTTTTCGTATATTGAGAAAACCGGCGATTTCGATCTGGTTGCCCGAATTGAAAGCCTGACCGCTGCGAACCTTTACACCAAAGCCGGATTGATGGCCCGCGAAGAACTGACTGAAAACAGCCGCCATATCTTCTTTCAGGTTTTCCCGAATAACAATCCCCGGAACAAAAACAACGGAGGATTCGAGTTTCAGTACCGGATGGAAAAAGCCGGTGAAATGAAAGCGATCTACCCGGCCAGATTTGATGGAACTCCTGCGTTTCCGGTCAACTATCCGAATACCTGGATCAGGCTGAAAAGGGTTGGGAATGAGTTTTCCGGATTAACCAGTCCGGATGGAAAAACCTGGAAAGAATACACCCGGTTTACTTTGCCATTGGCTTCGAAAGTTTATCTGGGACTGGCAGTTACCTCGCACGACGCCAAAGGAACAGCCATTGCCGTTTTCCGGAATATTTCTTCATTGAAATAATCAGCAAAATCTGATAATGAGAAAATTCATAAATCCGATCCATCAATCATTCATTCTATCCCGATGAAGCATTCGATTTTTCTCCTGATGACTTTTTTTCTGGCATCATTGAGCAGTTTTTCCCAGAAATTTGAAGCGGAAACGGCAACGCTATACAGCGGAGCTGTAAAAGTTGAGGGCATTACATCTTCAGGTGGTTATTATGTAGCGCAGAACAGTGGTCTCGTGTCATTCACCTTAAATCTTGCAACTGCTTCCACATACAATCTTTACATCCAGGTTTCATCAGCTTCGGTTAATGCGGCTGACAATTTATCGCTTGATGGCACATCCTATGCATTTTCAATCACTCAGGGGACTAATTTTTATCGTTTAAAAATAGCCGAGAACCTGAAGCTCTCAGCCGGGCAACACAAGGTTTTAATTTCAAAACCTTATGGTTCAATCAACATCGACTATCTTGAATTCGAAATAGTCGATACTTCGCCAAAAGCAAGTATCAATAAAACATTGGTCACGCCCAACCCAACCGATGAAGCGATCCGGCTTTACAATTTTCTTTACGACAACTACGGGCAAAAAATCATTTCAGGAGTGATGACCCTCGGCAGTATGGATGAAGTAAACTGGCTGAAAACCAATACAGGCAAAGAACCGGCATTGGTTGGAGTCGATTTCATGCATTGCAACCGGGCTTATAGCTGGTATAACGATTTGGAACCCGGAAACGATGCTTTAAAATATTACAACAGAAACGGCATTCCGGCCATTTGCTGGCATTGGCGCGACCCGTCGCGTAAAACGGAATCATTCTACACCAAAGATACCAACTTCGATATATCTAAAATTTTAGATGAAACTTCGGATGAATACAAGGCCATGCTCAAAGACATCGACTATACGGCCGGATTGCTGAAAAAATTGCAGGATAATAAGGTTGCAGTAATCTGGCGGCCTTTGCACGAAGCTGCCGGAGGATGGTTCTGGTGGGGAGCCAAAGGTGCTGCCCCATGCAAAAAGTTATATCAGATCATGTTCGACCGCATGGTGAATTTCCACGGATTGCATAACCTGATTTGGGTTTGGACCCGTGAACCCAATGACGATGCCTGGTATCCGGGCGACGAATATGTGGATATTGTTGGCCGTGATATTTACAAAACCGGTGATCATGGTTCACAACTGTCCGAGTTTAGCAGCATGACAGCCCGTTACGGAGGGAAAAAGATGGTAACAATCAGTGAATGCGGTTCGATTCCCGATGCCGACAATCTGGTGAAAGACGTAGCTTCCTGGTCGTATTTTATGCCGTGGTACGGCGATTTTGTCCGGAACAGCACCTACAATTCACTTGACCTTTGGAAAAAAATGTTTGCCAGCGATTATGTACTCACATTGGATGAAATGCCCAATCTCAGAACTTATACAAGTCCTGACACCACGACATACAGCGCACCGGTTGAAACAAGCAATTTCAAGGTGTATCCAAGCTTTTGTACCGATTATGTCAAGGTTCAGTCTGGCAAATTACTTCAGACAATCAGGGTTTTTAATCAACTTGGAATGAAAGTCAGAGAGATATCACCCAAACTCAACAGCATCACGATTCCGATGACAGACCTTCCTTCCGGAATGTACCTGATTAAGGAAGGCAACGAAAAAACTGTTAAGATTTTTAAACTGTAATCATTTCAACAATCTGAGTCATCACCAATCCTGCTGTCAGGATATTCTATAGATAAAACAATGAAAAAAACACTCTCGTTACTGATTATACTTTTAACGACAACATTAACTGGAATTTGTCAAAAGTACGAGGCGGAAACGGCAACTCTTGCCGGAGGCGCAACCAAACAGGCAAGCGGCGCTGCTTCGGGAGGATATTATGTAGCCCAGAATGCCGGAAACCTGACATTTAACCTGAATTTTACCGAAGAGGCTACCTACAATATTTACATTCAGGTAGCATCACCCAGTGGATTCAAGGCCAACAACCTGGTTGTTGACGGATCGGCCATCACATTTACCACCGAACTGAACAAAAACTACATCAAATTAAAAGCGGTGAGTTTTCTTAAACTTACAGCCGGAGCCCACATCGTTCAAATCACCAATTCATGGGGCTGGATCAGCATTGATTATATTGAATTTGAGAAAGTTGATCCTTCTTCGCGTTTCAATACCAACACCACACTGGTTAGTCCAAATCCGACTGATGAAGCGGTCCGGCTTTACCAATTTCTGTATGACCATTACAATAAAAAAATCATTTCAGGAGTATCCAATGTGGAAGAAGCTGACTGGTTGAAAACCAACACGGGTAAAAGTCCGGCTCTCGTGGGGCTCGATTACCTGTTCTGCAACCGCGGATACACAGGCTGGTACGACGAAAATCAGCCATTCAACCAGGGAAAGGCATGGTTCGAGAAAAATGGGATTGTAAATTTCCAATGGCACTGGCGCGATCCTTCACGTTTAACCGAAGCATTTTACACCACGGATACGAAGTTCGATATTACGAAGATATTTGATGAAACATCGGCCGAATACAAAGCCATGATCAGCGATATTGATTATACTTCAGGTCAGCTCAAACGGTTTCAGAATGCCAAAATCCCGGTAATCTGGCGGCCCTTGCACGAAGCTGCCGGTGGTTGGTTCTGGTGGGGTGCCAAAGGTGCGGCACCATGTAAAAAACTGTGGCAGGTCATGTTCGACCGCATGGTCAATGTGAACGGACTGCATAACCTGATTTGGGTTTGGACCCGCGAACCCAACGACGATGCCTGGTATCCGGGTGATGAATACGTTGATATTGTAGGCCGCGACATATACCGTGATGGAGATCACGGTTCACAGGTTCTTGAATTCAACGATATGGTCAACCGGTACAATGGTAAAAAAATGATCACCATCAGCGAATGCGGTTCGTTTCCTGATGATGATAATCTGATAAAGGATGCTGCAGGGTGGTCATGGATGATGGTTTGGAACGGAGGATTTGTCC
>CAILJH010000087.1 GCA_903834475.1 uncultured Prolixibacteraceae bacterium
CAGCAAAACACCATATACCAGGCAACCTTTTAAATTGTTCATTGGAACAATGTTTTAGTTGAGTATTATTTTTTAGGGTCGGGGAGAGGTCATAATCAGTAATATTGATTCATCGAAAAAGCACCGTATCCTTATCTCTTTAAATGTAGTACTGATGTTTATTTTATGGTTTCAAACATCTACCTGCCAACAGCTACTTTTCCGAAAAAAAACAACTCGTTGGCGTGAACCGCGACAATATAAATTCCCTCCGGATACATTGACAAATCGGCTTTTACCCGGTGTCTGCCTGCCTTGCAATATGTATCGGTAATCCGGGTAAGCGTTTGGCCCAACGAATTCACAAGATCAACTTTCACATTTCCAGTTCCGGGCAGATCGAATTCAATGGTTGCAGATTCAGCGGCCGGATTCGGAAAAATGTTCACTTTCAACCTGGTTTTATCGTTGCCTGTTTCAGGTTCCCCAACATAATAGGTGAAGGGTGAATCGAACATGGCCGCGCCGTTCCCGGTTTCCCGTTGCCCGCTCCAGACATTTACGCCGGCATGTTTGCCAAAATCGATCGCCACCTGCGGATGAGGTGAGGCGAGGTTGTTGTCATCATTATAGCCTCCGGAAAGCCAATCCCAGGCATCCGGATCGGTCATGTTATAGTCGTGGATGTAGTATGGGAGCTTTTGCGCTGCAGAATCAAACCAGGTGACCATAAACGTCGAATCGTACGGATTGAAGGCAATATCCGGTTGCTTAATGTTATTTGGTGAAGCATTCAGGGAAAATTTCCTGAAGTTGCTCGAATTCGTTGCCTTTTTATTGTAAACCCCGGCAATGTTGAAATTCTGGCTTGCCGGCTGATACTTCTCAAAAAGCACCACTTCCGTGAGGTTTGAACTGTCGTTGTCGGCTCCGTTGTTCTGGCAGGCAATTACCGGGTTGCTGGCTTTGTTTGCCGTTGAAACATCGAGGCTGTCGAGAAGCACCGGCACGGTAAACGGGCTGTTGAAGTTTGGTTCCGAATGAGCGGTATAGATATGCCCGGAAGTTGAATTGGCGTTATCCTGCTCCTCCCATGCAGCAAAATACCTGCCACTATTGCAAGATGGACTCCGGCCATAGGTAAGTGCAACTTTATCAAAATAATGTGAGGATGATGCAATATGACATTGATTGTTAAATGACATTCCTCCATTGCTGGATGATAGAAACACAATCGAATCAGAATTATTCCATTTGGAATAGACCACTGCAATAGAATAAGGATTTGAATTAGTTGCAGGATACAGATCATCACTTGCAAGTGCCAAATCCCTGATATACCAAGAATCTTCATTAAAAATATTTTCTTCAACATGGCCGGTATTTCCGTTGTAACGTGCAACTAATGCAGTATGACGTATTGTAGATGAATCAAAAACACAATATCCTATGAACACTTTCAAGTTTGCAGTATCATGCCCACATGCCAGGATATCGAGTCGAGTTACTATTGAATGTGAAAAACCTAAAGTCCCATTAAGAATAACCGACCAAGTAACCCCGTTATCTTGAGAACGGAGAAGGGTAACTGCTGGTTCAAGAACTAAGGGGTTGAAATATGAATAAACACAATAAAGCCACCCATTGAAAGCAGAGCAGATCACTATATTCCGCTGGTTTTGCAAAGGTTGACTGCTGATATACTTATCAGTACCAAACAGAATGGACTTATTGGTTTGCAGTGGAATTACCGGGCCTTTATTGTTCCCGCTTTGGGCGACAATTCCAGCATTGGAAAACAGGCCGAAAATCAAAACAAACAAAGTAATCCGGAGTTTCATATGGGTAGTGTTAACTTAATTATTTTAGACTCTCCGAAAAGGAGTTAATTGCCACGAAGTCACAAAGTCACAAAGGATCACCAGGTGTTTAATGCAAATATTTTGCACTTTGTGCTTCTTAGTGCCTTGGTGTCTTGGTGG
>CAILJH010000088.1 GCA_903834475.1 uncultured Prolixibacteraceae bacterium
GGAATATTCTGGCAAAATATCTTCCGGCAAAACAAAAACTTCCGGCTGTTCCGGCTTCAAACCCGGTCATCGAAATTCCGGAAATTAAGTTGACCGCTTCGGCTTCAGTTTGGGATAATCTTCCGGAAGCTATTCTGTCACCTCAGCCAAAACCTATGGAAATGTTCGGGCAGAAAGGCGGCTTCATCCTTTACCGCACCAAGCTCATCGGCCATAAGAAGGGCAAACTCAGGATTACCGAATTACACGATTATGCCACCATTTTTGTAGATGGCAAATACATTGGGAAACTTGATCGTGCCAAAGCAGAAAACATCATAGAACTTCCAGCCTCAATGAGCGCTAATCCGCAACTCGACATCCTGGTAGAAGGCATGGGTCACATTAATTTTGCCGAATACATGATCGATCGGAAAGGAATTACCGAACGTGTTTCGCTCAATGGAATGACCTTGATGGACTGGCAGATATTCACTCTTCCGTTTGACGAAGCGTATCTGAGTAACCTGAAATACTCAACAGCAGAAGTAACCCGTCCGGGCACATTTTTTAAAGGCGAATTTGAGCTGACCGCCGCAGGCGACACCTATATGGACGTGAGCCAATGGGAAAAGGGAGTGGTTTGGATAAACGGTCACAATCTTGGGAGATATTGGAATATTGGTCCTCAAAAACAGCTGTATTGTCCGGCTCCCTGGCTGAAAAAAGGCAAAAATGAAGTTATCATTTTCGATTTGCACCAGATAAATCCCAAATCGGTGAAGGGTGTAAAAGCGATGGATTAAGCTTGAATTTAGAATCGCAATTTGTAAACTTTCTCATCGGACAATCTTATGTCCCCGAATATCCAGACTGCCTTCTTTTTGTAGGATTTTTACTGATCGGATCACTGTTTCAACGCGCAAACCGGTGAGATCGGCAATGTGCTGGCGGGTTAGACTGACTTCGTATTTCTGGTCAGCCGGAATACCTTCCTCTTTTTTCAGGTAATCGATCAGGCTTAGAATACGGTGTTCGGGTTTGAAACTTGATATTTCTTTCAATTGCATCGATTTGTACAGCAATCGGGTAGCCAGCATGCGGGTGATTGCGAAATGAATCTCCGGATTCTCCTTTAGTAGTTTGAAAAAGTTGGCTTTGGATAATTTGTAAAGGCTGCTGGGTTCCTCGGCCTCCGTGCAAGCCGGATAATTAGAATCGGTGAAGAGTGGCGGTTCCCCGAAGCTTTCACCCACCTCAATCATTCCCTGGGTAAATAATTTGCCCTCAGCATTCAGGTTAAACATTTTGATCTTTCCGGTTTTCACCTGAAAATAATGAGCAGCACGTTCCTTTTCATGAAAAAGAAATGCTCCCTTCTCAAGTTTCAATTCTACCGCGCCATATTCAACAAGAATCTTTTCGTCAATCATTATTATGGTGTTTTGCAATTTCAAATACTCCAAAAGAATAAATTAAGAGAATCTATTCTTTTAATTTTCTTCGTTTAATTCCTGAAATCAATCAACATTCACGATTATTTATCTGATTTTTTGTTACTTAAATAATTGCAGCCTGTATGATCTCGCTCATAAAAGTACACTAAATCATCCATCTATATTTGTTCCGAACATTGAATTACAAAAAAACTTATTTATAAATTTTAAAATCTACGAGTAATGAACATTCGAAAATTATGGTTTGGGTTTATTGCGGTAATGGTTATCAGTTTTGGAGTACTGGGCTACTTCGGAATCGAAATATACCATCAGGCACCGCCAATTCCTGATAATGTGGTAACAAGCGACGGAAAAGTTCTTTTTACCGGTCAGGATATTCATGACGGACAAAACATCTGGCAGTCGATTGGGGGTCAGGAGCTGGGAAGTGTTTGGGGTCATGGCGCATATCAGGCTCCTGACTGGACTGCAGATTGGCTACACAAAGAAGCTATTGCGATCCTGGACGTTTTGTCAACAGAAAAATTAGGGAAGAAATTTGCAGAAATTGATCCGGCAGATCAGGCTTATCTGAAGATCAAACTTCAGCAGGATATCCGGAAGAACACCTACAGTGCTTCTGCTAAAACAATTACTGTGAGTGCCACACGGGCACAGGCTATTCAAAATACCAGTACATTTTATTCAGGTTTGTTTACCAACAATCCTGAAATGGCAAAACTGCGTGAAAACTATTCCATTTCTGAAAACTCGATCAAAACTCAGGAGCGGATGAACAAGATGACGGCCTTCTTTTGGTGGGCATCATGGGCTTGCGTAACCGAACGTCCAAACAGTGAACTTACATACACACACAACTGGCCACACGAAGAACTGGTTGGCAATATTGCCACCGGCGATTTGCACATCTGGACCGGTTTCAGCGTGATTATTTTGTTGCTGGGAATTGCTTTGATGGCGTATCAGTATGCCCGCTCTCGTGACAACGAAGAACATATTGAAATGCCGGCAACCAATCCGTTGATCAACCTGACATCAACACCTTCGATGAAGGCCACTCTGAAATATTTCGTAATCGTTACTGCCTTGATACTGGTTCAGGTGATTATGGGTGTTATTACCGCGCACTTTGGAGTTGAGGGACATTCTTTCTACGGATTGAATCTGGATACTATTTTACCTTATTCAATCTCACGTACATGGCACGTCCAGTTGGCCATTTTCTGGATTGCAACCTCATGGCTGGCAACTGGACTGTATATTGCTCCGGCCGTTTCGGGTTACGAACCCAAGTTTCAACGGTTTGGTGTGAACGTATTATTTGGAGCATTACTTGTAATTGTTGTAGGTTCATTGGCTGGCCAATGGATGGGTGTAATGCAGAAACTGGGTCTTGCCGAAAACTTCTGGTTTGGTCATCAGGGATACGAATACGTTGACCTTGGTCGCTTCTGGCAGATTTTCCTATTTGCCGGTTTGTTTATCTGGTTAGCTTTAATGGTTCGTCCGTTGATCCCAATCCTGAAAACTCCTTCGGAAAGCCGCAACCTGATTATTCTTTTTGTTGTTGCATCGGCAGCTATTGGTTCATTCTACGGAGCCGGACTGATGTGGGGACAACAAACTAATCTGGCCATTGCCGAATATTGGCGTTGGTGGGTGGTACACCTCTGGGTAGAAGGTTTCTTCGAAGTTTTCGCCGCTGTTGTATCCGCCTTCATTTTTGTGCAACTGGGATTGCTTCGCATCAAATCGGCAACTACCGCAGTACTGCTTTCAACCATCATTTTCTTAGGAGGAGGAATCATCGGCACTTTCCATCACCTGTATTTTACCGGAACACCAACTGCCATCCTGGCTTTAGGTGCTACATTCAGTGCTTTGGAAGTTGTTCCGTTGGTTCTGATGGGCTTCGAAGTCTGGCATAATTACAAATTGAGCAAACACACCAACTGGCTGACCGCCTATCGCTGGCCGATTTACGGATTAATTTCAGTAGCATTCTGGAATTTGGTTGGAGCCGGTATTTTTGGATTTTTGATTAATCCGCCAACCGCTTTGTATTACATGCAAGGATTGAACACCACTGCCGTTCATGGACATACCGCACTGTTTGGTGTGTACGGAATGCTCGGAATCTCGCTGATGCTTTTTGTTCTCCGGAACATGTGGGTGAAAAGTGTGTGGAACGATAAACCGCTATTCATCGCTTTCTGGTCGATTAATATCGGTCTTGCCCTGATGGTTTTAATCAGTGTTTTGCCGGTTGGTTTGCTGCAAACTGTTGCCAGTGTAAAATACGGAATGTGGTATGCCCGCTCAGCAGAATTTCTGCAACAACCATTCATGCAAACGCTGCGTTGGTTACGTGTAATTGGCGACACCATTTTTGCAGTTGGAGTATTGGCATTAGTCTATTTTGTTGCCGGACTGATATTTGGCTGGTCTGTACAAAAAGAAGTGAAATAACAGTCTCTTTTACCCCTGACAGGGTTTGAAACCCTGTCAGGGGTAAAAAGATTAAAACAATTTAAAACAACAAAACAA
>CAILJH010000089.1 GCA_903834475.1 uncultured Prolixibacteraceae bacterium
AACCATCCAACTTAACCTCCAAAGTCATCAAACAATACGTTCTCATTAGGCACTCCAAGATCATATAACATCTTGTTTACTGCAATGTTCATCATTGGAGGACCGCATAGGTAGTAATCAATTTCTTCAGGTTCTTCGTGTTGGTCAAGGTAATGATCGAAAATCACCTGATGAATGAATCCTTTGGCTCCGGTCCAGTTGTCCTCGGGCTGCGGATCGGATAATGCGAGGTGAAACGTGAAATTAGGAAATCTGTTCTGAATATCCATGAACTCTTCGTAGTAAAAAACTTCTCTCCACGAACGTGCACCGTACCAGAAAGTCACTTTTTTGTTCGTTTCTTTTAGGGTATGGAACAAGTGAAAAAGATGCGATCGCATAGGAGCCATGCCGGCTCCACCACCAATAAACATCATTTCATTTTGATTGTCCTTCAGGAAAAATTCGCCAAAAGGTCCTGATATCGTGACTTTATCGCCCGGTTTGAGCGAGAAAATATAGGAAGAACAAATACCGGGATTTATTTTCTGAAAACCGCCATTCACGCGATCGAACGGAGGAGTGGCTATGCGGATATTCAGCATCACAATATTTCCTTCGGCCGGATGATTGGCCATGGAATAAGCGCGGAACGTAGGTTCAGGATTTTTCATCTGAAGTTTGAACATTCCATATTTTTCCCATTCAGGGCGGTATTCGTCGCCGATATTCATGTCTTTGAAATCCACGGTAATCTCCGGAACATCAATCTGAATATAGCCGCCTGATTTGAAATTCAGGTTTTCACCTTCAGGAAGTTTTACCACGAATTCTTTTATATAGGTTGCCACATTGTTGTTCGAAACCACTTCGCATTCCCACTTCTTCACGCCAAGAATATGTTCCGGAATTTTTATATGCATGTCCTGCCGGACTTTGACCTGACAACCCAGGCGCCAGTGTTCGTGTTGTTCTTTGCGTGTGAAATGATCAGTTTCGGTGGCAAGTATTGAACCTCCGCCCGCAGGTACCTGACAACGGCATTGCCCGCAAGTACCTCCGCCACCACAGGCTGAAGGAAGGAATACTCCATTTTCGGATAAGGTGGAAAGCAAGTTGTTTCCCGGTTGAGCAATTACTTCCATTCCGTCGTTGATGCTGATTTTTACCGTACCTACTGCGGTAAGTTTGGCACGGGCATACAACAAGGCTGAAACCAATATCAGTACAATGACCAAAAAGGCTACGATACTTGAAATAACTACAAAAATGACTGAACCTATTATCATGTGATTTGAATTTTATGCTCGTTACACCTTAATTCCGAGGAAACTCATAAATGCAATTCCCATTAAACCGGTGATGATAAATGTTATACCAATGCCTCTCAACGGGGCCGGAATCTTATTGTATTTCAGTTTTTCACGAACTGCAGCAAGCGATACAATGGCAAGCATCCAGCCTACGCCGGAACCCAGTCCCCAGGATAAAACTTCACCGATATTTTTGTATTCACGCTGTTCCATAAAAAGTGATCCGGCCAGGATGGCGCAGTTCACAGCTATCAGCGGAAGAAAAATCCCCAGTGAATTGTATAAAGCAGGCGAAAATTTCTCGATGATCATTTCCACCAATTGTGTCATTGCCGCAATGGTTGCAATGTAAACCATGAAACTGAGGAATGAAAGATCGACATCTTTGAAACTATCGCTGATCCATACCAAAGCGCCGGGTTTCATGACATGTTCAAGCAAAAGATAATTGATCGGCACGGTGATAATCTGAACAAAAATGACGGCAACACCTAATCCTATCGAGGTTTTTACTGTTTTCGAAACGGCCAGATATGAACACATTCCAATAAAGAAAGCGAAGATCATGTTGTCGATAAAGACCGACCGGATGAATATATTTATAATTTCCTGCATAATCGTTTATTTTTGAATTAGTCTTTTTCGATCAGTTCTTTGTTAAAGCTGCGCTGAATCCAGATGATGACTCCGACCAGTACCAAAGCCATGGTTGGCATAATCATCATTCCGTTGTTGATGTATCCGGCATCGTAAAATGACTGGGGGACAACCTGATATCCAAGGATGGCTCCCGATCCGAATAATTCCCGGATGAAAGCTACTACTATTAATATAAGTGCATAACCGATTCCGTTTCCGATCCCGTCGATAAACGATGGCCAGGGTTTGTTTCCCATGGCAAAAGCTTCCAGCCGGCCCATGATGATGCAGTTGGTAATGATAAGTCCGACATATACCGAAAGCTGTTTACTGACATCATAGACAAACGCGCGTAAAAGCTGATCGACCAGAATGACCATGGAAGCTACCACAACCAATTGTACGATGATCCGGATACGTGGCGGTATTGTATTTCGCATGGCAGAAATAACCAGGTTGGAAAATGCAGTAACCACCATTACTGAAAGTCCCATGACGATGGCAGGTTTTAATTTGGTGGTTACAGCCAGAGCTGAGCAAATTCCCAGAATCTGTACCGTTACCGGGTTCTCCAAATTCAGGGGATTCGACAGGAGTTTGAAATTTTTTGAAGTAAATATGCTCATTGGGTTGAATTTATTGGTGTCGGTTTTTGATGAAATAAGGTTTGTACTGCACTAAGCAGGAATCCAGCATAGCTTCCAGTGCTTTGGAAGTAATTGTTCCTCCTGAAATGGCATCCACGGCGTGCGGATCGTCTTTCTTTGCTCCGCCTTTCAGCACTTTTACAGAAACGAACTCTGTTGAGTCTTTGAAAATTTTCTTTCCGAAGAAAGGTTTTTGAAACCATTCGGTAGAGATTTCAGCTCCCAGTCCCGGCGTTTCTCCCTGGTGATCGAATATTGCTCCGTAAACGGTATTCAGATCGGGCTGCAGCGAGATATAACCCCAGATCGGGCCCCAGAGTCCTTTGCCCCGTAGCGGCATCACGTAGGCCATGGTCTTGTTGTCGAGCGTTCCGATAAAAACCGGAAGGACACGTTCCGAAGCAGGTTTGCCAAGTTCTTTTTTAAGATCAACATCAAATGCAACACCTTCCTGTTTTTCGCCTTTGTTGTTGATCACATAGCTGTCGGTAATGTATTTGGAATACAGATCAACCGCATTTTTAACGGTAGATTTTATCCGGATTGACGCAAGAATGTTTTGCTTCTTTTCTACCTCGATATTTTTGTCCTGAAATGGTTTTAATTGCATGGCCGCCAATGATAAAAGCAAAGCTACGACAACTACCATGATGGTGGAAAAAATAAAAGTATAGTTATTACTGAAGTTCTTCATGGTTTTCCGTGTTTATGCGTTAGCTTTCAGTTTGGCTCGTTTCAGTCTGCGTTTGATGTGACTTTCGATGACGAAATAATCAATCAGCGGCGACCAGATATTCATCAGCAGGATGGCAAGCATCATACCCTCCGGATAGGCCGGATTGAATACCCGGATTGTAACGGCAAAAGCTCCGATCATGAATCCATAAATCCATTTGCCTTTTTCGGTGTGGGCAGCAGTTACCGGATCGGTGGCCATGAAAACTGCTCCGAAAGCAAATCCACCCATCACCAGATGATAATACGGAGGCAGTGCCATGTATTCATTAACAGCCAGTAGGTTGCAAAGGATGCCAATGGCAAGTGCGCCAAACACAGTTGAAAGCATGATTTTCCAGCTTGCAATTCCTGTAAAAATCAGAATTGCTGCACCGATTAATATGGCCAATGTTGATGTTTCACCAATCGAACCGGGGATAAATCCCATGAACATGTCATAAAAAGAGGCCATTTTTGATGAAGCTCCCTGGGCCAGTTGTGCCAGCGGCGTTGCACCTGAAAAGCCGTCAACAGGAACTTTAGTTGGTAAATCGTAAATCCAAACCGCATCGCCTGACATCTTCGAAGGATAGGCAAAGAATAAAAATGCCCGCGCTACCAGAGCAACATTCATAATATTGTAACCAGTTCCGCCGAAGATTTCCTTGCCGAAAATAACTGCAAAGGCAACTGCAAGTGCCACCATCCAAAGTGGAATATTTACCGGCAGAATCAAAGGAATCAGGATTCCGGTGACCAGAAATCCTTCGTTGACTTCGTGTCCGCGGATTTGAGCTGAAATGAATTCAATTCCAAGACCGACGCCATAAGAAACGATAATGAGCGGCAGTATCTTCAGAAATCCGAACATGAAGTTTTCAGGAATACCTCTTTCGATGCCAAAAGCCAGTCCGTTCTGGTAGCCAATATTCCAGCTTCCAAAAAGCAATGCAGGAACCAAAGCCAAAATCACAACGGTCATGGTTCTCTTCAGGTCAATGGCATCGTGTATATGAACTCCCGTTTTGGAAGTGTGGTTTGGAGTAAACAGGAATGCTTCGATTGCGACAAAAGTAGAACCAAATTTGGCCAGTTTGCCACCCTTTTGAAAATGCGGCTTATTATTATCTATCAGTTTCCGGAGCGATTTCATGGATATGTCTTATTAGTTTCCCAGTTCTTTAATCATCAAATGGATTCCATCACGCAGAATGCGTTGAACTTCAGTTTTTGAAGTGCAGACATATTCGCACAGCGCCAGATCCTCCTCAATCACTTCATAAATACCCAACTGTTCCATCTTGTCCAAGTCATCGGCAATGATAGCTTTCATCAGATATACCGGAAGAATATCCATCGGCAGAACTTTTTCGTATTGACCGGTCATCACAAAGGCGCGCTCCTCACCATTCAGGTTCGAATCGGCTTTATACATTTTCTTTGGGAAAAGCCAGGAAAAATAGGAACGTGAAATACTGAACTTATTCAATCGTGGCATGGCCCATCCAAGGAATTCATAATAATCACCTTCAGGAATTACGGTCACTTGCTGGTCATAAAATCCCAAATAAGCTTTTGCATCAATCCGGATTCCTGTGAGGACATTTCCGGAAATGAATCGTTCTTTGCCTTCCTGTTTGGTGGCTTTTTGGAGGAGAACACCAAGGTTTGTTCCGTGAATAACCTGATAATATTTCGGAGATTTCACTTCTGATCCGGTAAACGCAATGATCTTTTTTAAATCGATTTTGCCAGTTTCAAACAAGCGGCCGATGTAAATCACTTCCTGAGGACTGATAGTCCAGATCAAATCTCCTTTATTGATTGGATTGATGTGATGAATCTGAATGCCGACATTTCCGGCCGGGTGAGGACCCGAGAATTGAGTAATCTCGATGTTTTTGATGCCTGAAAAGAATCCGTTTTCCTGTTCGGGACGAATCCCGACATGTATCCGGCCATCAGTCAGTTTGGCCAGGGCATTGATTCCGGTCTGAAAAACTGAATCCTGACCTTTCAGTATAAATTCGTAATCAGGAGCCAGAGGCGCTGAATCAAATCCGGAAATAAAAATATGAAGAGGTGAACTTCCCGGTTTGGCAACCGTACCATAGGGCCGTTGCTTCAGAAAAGGCCACAATCCGCTACTGATTAATTGTCCCTTGATTTCGTCGCGCGAAAGCTTTTGAGGATCTGCTTTTGAATATTCAACAGAATCATTTTTGCCGTCTGACCGGATGATGATTTCCAGGACCTTTCTGCGTTCTCCTCTTTTAATCTCCAGTACTTCACCACTGACTGGAGCAGTAAATAAAATGTCCGGATTATTTTTATCGAAGAATACCGGTTCCCCGGCTTTTACCAATTGACCAGCCTTGACCAAAATCTTGGGAGCAAGTCCGGGAAAATCCGTTGGTTTGATGGCAAACTGTTCTGCTTCGATCGAAGTAGCCAGAATTTTTTCAGCTTCGCCTATTAAATGGATGTTTAATCCACGTTTTAATCTGATCACCTTTGACATGGTAGGCTTTCGTATAGTTAGTTTTGAGATTTTAAAAGTAATAATTTAAAATCTTTTAATAATCTTTGTTTTACTAACTAAGGTGGATTGAAATAATAGCGGTCCTTAAAGCGTTAGAAATAAACCTATCGGAAATGAACTTGACTGGCAGATGCCATTTGTGGGTCCATTTGAATTTAAAATTCATTAAAATGAGTCTGAAAACAACCCTTTTATTCATCTTTCTACATATTATATTAACGTTAAATTCTTTGGCCGTAGGAAAAACGGATAAGTACTATTATGAGAATGCCGTTTACCGCGATGAAATAAAATCGGTTCAGCTGTACCGGGTTGGAAATGAGCTTTCTAATCCTGTTATAGAACTTGAAAGCGATGTTAAACTGATTCTGAAATTTGATGAACTGGCTGAAGATGTAAAGAACTATTCGTATACCATCATTCATTGCGATGTAAACTGGAATGAATCCTTTATTCCACAGAATGAATATTTGTCTGAAAATCCTGATAATCCGGTGAGCGATTATGCCATCAGCAATAACACAACAATCAAATTTGTGAACTATCAGCTTCAGATTCCGAATGAAGATTGTTCACCGAAATATTCGGGAAATTACGCATTGGTTGTTTTCGAGGATAATAACCGCGAAAATCTGGTTTTAATTCAGCGTTTCTATGTCTTTGAACCAAAGGTGCGGATTGAAGGACTGGTGAAAAGAGCTACATTTGATTCATTTAATGGTGAAAATCAGGAGGTTGATTTCAAGGTAATCAATGACCAGCTAAAACTCAAAAATCCGGCTGAGGACATTAAGGTAGTTTTGATGCAGAATCATCGGTGGGATAATGCCATCCGGACTTTGAAGCCCAGTTTCATTCGGGAAAATATACTCGAATACGACTACGATAAAGAAAACGTATTTCCCGGAGGAAACGAATTCCGGTTTTTCGATATCCGTACAAACCGCCATCCCGGAGAAAATGTTGGCAATATACAGTTTGTCAGACCGTATTATCATGTTTCATTGCTGCCTGATGCTATCCGGAGTAATAAAAAGTATATACCATACAGTGAAATGAATGGAAATTTTGTGGTTGAAAGTCAGGATAGGGTTTCTGATGTTGATACGGAATGCGACTATGAGTTTGTGCATTTTTCGCTTCCAATGGAGAGCCCGCTGGTTGGCAGTTCAGTAAACGTTTTTGGAGCACTGACGGGTTGGAATGCCAATAAGACCAACGAAATGAAATGGAATTTTGAAACGGCCAGGTATGAATTGTCCTTACTTTTAAAGCAAGGTTATTACAATTACCAATATGCATATATTGCACAGAATTCAAAAAAGGCAGATCTGGTAAACCTGGAAGGAACTTATTTTGTCACCGAAAATGAATATCAGATTTTTGCCTATTACCGCGATCAGGCAAGCCGTTATGATCGTTTAGTCGGTTATGTGAAAATCAATTCAGCAGTGAAATAGAGCAGAAGTATTGAAGTTGAGCAAAGCCCTTCTTTTATCGAACAATTTTTAGAGGACTTTCTTCAGGGGTGAAAAGTAAAATAAAAGAGAATTCAGAGCCTTTGCCCATTTTTGAATTAACCTTAAGGCTACCTCCGATTAGGCGCACATAATGCTGTGCAATCGACAAGCCAAGTCCGGTTCCTTCATAGGCACGAATGGTTCTGTTGTCGAGTTGGTGAAAACGTTCAAAAATACGTTTCTGATCTTTTTCATCAATTCCAATACCAGTATCGCGTACAAAAAACTCCAATTGGTTGAATGCAATACTCCTGTACCCAAATTCAACTTCTCCATCCACAGTAAATTTAATCCCATTATCAATCAATTTGTAAAGGATGGCATGTAGAAGAATAGGATCAGTTGAGATCGTAAATTTCGGATTTGAATTATCAATGAATACCTTTAACTGAATTGATTTTTTGTCCTCCAGTTCATAGACAAAATCCTTGTAGAGATTGGCCATGATATCATTTATTTTGCAAGGCACTTTTTTTACGACCAATGTGTCACTTTCAATTTTTGAAAGACTAATCATGTCGTTAATCAGTGTGAGCAGCAATTTTCCATTGGTAATGATAATCTCAACAAACTTAGCCTTTTCCTCATCGTCAAAGTCTGTTGATCCGATCATCTTTGAGAACCCGATGATTGCGTTCATTGGCGTACGGATTTCATGCGAAATATTGGCGAGGAAAGAGGTTTTCAAACGGTCGGCCTCTTCTGCTTTGATTTTGGCCTCTTCCAATTTGATTTCCACTAATTTTCGTTTGGTAATGTCACGTGCAAGCGAAATCACCGAATGATCATTCAGCCGGGCAATGCGCATCTCAAACAAGGCCGACGATCCTTCAATTTCGAGGGCATATTCTATGGTTTCGATGGAATCAAATTCGATGCAGTTTTGAATACATTGGAAAATTCTGCTCGACATTTTTTCTGAAAATCCCACCTCGAAAATGGAATTGCCAACAATATCCTCAGGTTTTATCTGAAAACCTTCCGATTCCTTAAAGACAAAGTCAACATATATTCCATCTTTGTCGATAATGAAAAACAAATCCGGAACGGCCTCCAAAAGTACCTGATAACGTAACTTATTTTCTTCAAGGTCATGAATCAAACGTTGCTTGTCGGTAACATCCATAAAGAGACTGACAATTTGATTTTCAGTTAACCTGAATGTGACCACATCGAAATATTTGTCAAGCCTTTCGAGGTAAAATGAAAAATGATTCTTTTTGGATTTTAAGTATTGTTTATTCCACTCAAATGAATCCCTGAAAACTTTCGGAAAGACATCGTCAGCTTCCTGATCTTTTATCTCGCGAGATGTAATCCGGAAATTCCTTTCAAACGCGAGGTTCGTTTTTCGCACAACCAAATGAGAAGGAGTTCCGAACTCGTCACTGGCAATCTCGAGCAACAACATGCCAACCGGAAGGCTACGGATGGTTTGATTAATAAGCCTCTCTGTATCTTCTTTTTGTTCGGTCAGATTTTTTATCGCATTTTGAAAGTTCCATGAAATAAACAATGAAATCAGATAGAAAGCTGAAAGGGAAAGAAATGGATTTATAAATATTCCTTCGGCGTCCCAGTGAAATTTAAATATTGAACCGGTAAATCCAGCCAGATAAACTCGCAAAAAGATGGTTAGCAACGAAATTCCAAAATAAATGGAAAGGTCTCTTTTTTTATCGCTGTAGATCAGGAAGATCAGAAAAAATGGAATCAAAGTCCATAAAGTGTAGGATAACGAGAGCTGCTTTGGAACAATGGCAATGGAGTCGGCGATGAAGAAGAAATATGGAATAAGCGGAGCCAGGAAAAAAATACGAATGACCCAGCGCATATGGACATTTCGCAATCCGTACAAAGCAATTCCGAAAATAATGATGATTGCAATGTCACCCGGCAAGCATTCATTCTTAGGTAAACCAGTCAGGTCAATGGCGAACAGGCCAAGTCCAACGATCAATCCAAGAATAATAAAAACATAAAGTCCAACGATTTTCAGGATATCGTTCTTGGCTTCAATGTGGTAGCGACTTATAATTGATTTGGTTATTCTTTTCAGCATCGAATAGCGTCAACATTCAGTTTTTAGAGGCAATAAATATAGCAAAATTTAGATTCCAATCGTAATATGATCCATTTTCGCAGAATTTTGAAATGTGATTTTTATTAGTAATTAGACGCTAAGGAAGTCATAGTTTTGCACTGATAAGGATTGAGAATTCATTATAAAAAAGATAATATGTCAAAAGGATTTTTTAATGTTCCGGATATAAAAAATGAACCCATTAAAAGCTATGCTCCCGGGTCGGCGGAACGGGTTGAGTTAAAGAAAATGATCAGTCATCTGAGATCGGTTGAGGTGGAGTTACCTATGATTATTGGAGGTAATGAAGTGACAACTGACCGGCGAATCCGCATTTCGCCTCCTCATGACCACCAGCACACGCTGGGTTATTATTATCAGGGCGATGCGTCACATGTTCAAATGGCCATTGATGCCGCTATGATAGCTCGCGAAAAATGGAATACAATGGCGTGGCATAATCGTGCTGCTATTTTCCTGAAGGCAGCCGATTTATTTGCAGGTCCGTATCGTGCAAAAATTAATGCAGCAACTATGCTTGGCCAGTCAAAAAATGCTTTTCAGGCTGAAATTGATGCGGCCTGTGAAATGGCTGATTTCTTCAGGTTTGGAGTTCGTTGCATGACCGATATTTACAAAATGCAGCCCGAATCGGCACCCGGAATATGGAATTACAATGAATTCAGGGCATTGGAAGGCTTCGTTTTTGCGCTCACGCCATTCAATTTCACATCCATCGCCGGAAATCTGCCGGCAGCACCAGCCATGATGGGAAATGTAGTCGTTTGGAAACCTTCGAAAACTGCAGTTTATTCAGCTTCCGTAATCATGGAAGTCTTTCAGGAAGCTGGTTTGCCTGATGGTGTCATCAATCTGGTATACGTCGGTGGACCGACAGCTGCAGATGTTGTTTTACAGTCGCCTGATTTTGGTGGGATCCATTTTACCGGATCAACCGGAGTATTTCAGGGGATGTGGAAAACTATTGGTGAGAATATCTGTAAATATAAATCCTATCCGCGCATTGTGGGTGAAACCGGTGGTAAGGATTTTATTTTTGCTGATGCAACAGCTGATCCTCAGGCATTAGCGGTTGCAATGCTACGAGGATCTTTTGAATATCAGGGACAAAAATGCTCTGCGGCTTCACGGGCCTATATTCCTCAAAGTATTTGGGATGAGGTTCGCGAACGGTTTGGAAAAGAGCTTGCCACTGTAAAAATGGGCCCTCCGGAAGATTTTACCAATTTTGTAAATGCAGTAATCGATGAATCATCGTTCGACAAATTGGCTGGTTTTATTGAAAGGGCTCGCACTGATGCCGATGCTGAAGTGTTGTTTGGAGGAAAATGCGATAAATCGGTTGGTTATTTTATTGAACCAACTGTGATTCTGGCCAAAAAACCTGATTACATCACCATGGTCGAAGAATTGTTTGGGCCGGTACTTACCATTTTTGTTTATGAAGATGAAGCGCTGGACCGAACACTTGACATTCTGGATAAATCATCAATTTACGCGTTAACCGGAGCGATATTCTCACAGGATCGTTACAGTATTGAGCGTCTTGCCAAGCGTTTGGAGAATTCGGCGGGTAATTTTTACATCAATGATAAACCAACCGGAGCAACTGTTGGTCAGCAACCTTTTGGGGGAGCACGCGGCTCAGGAACCAACGATAAAGCCGGTTCAGTGTTCAATTTTCTTCGGTGGACTTCTATCCGGACGATAAAAGAAACTTTTGTTTCGCCAAAGAATTATATGTATCCTAACTTTCTACCTGATAAGGATTAGAAAATATATTTTCAAAAAAGGAGACGAATTTATTCATCTCCTTTTTTTATGTGCAGGAAAAACCTATTTTTGCTTAAAATCATCACGATGAAAGCCAAAGAATTAGTTGTCAGAATTTTAAAGCCATTCATAAGCAAATACCTCATTGCGTTTGTACTGTTTGTTGTTTGGATCATGTTTTTTGATGAAAATAATCTGAGGCAACATCGGCAGAATCTAAATGAACTTGCGCTTCTCGAAGAACAGGTTAGTTTTTACAAAAACAAAATTGTAGCAGATAAGCGAAAATTGTACGAACTGCAAACGAACGATGCTAATCTTGAAAAGTTTGCACGCGAACAATTTTTGATGAAAAAAGCTGATGAAGATATTTATGTCATCGTTGAAGAAAATTGAAAATAAGACATACTTGTCTTTATTTGC
>CAILJH010000090.1 GCA_903834475.1 uncultured Prolixibacteraceae bacterium
AATCAAAATTTCGACTATGATTATCATATCGCAAAAAGTTTGCTGGAATTGCCCACTTTATTCAACCTTATTCTTTTGACCTTAATTTTAGTCATTGCAATCAGGATATTCTCCAAATATAGGCTAATCTCGTTTGGAATTTTTTGGTTTTTCTTAACGCTTTTACCTGAGTCAAGCATTATTCCGATCAGGGATGTAATTTATGAGCATAGGCTTTATTTACCGATGGTTGGATTCAGTTTCTTCCTGGTAAGTGTAATACATTACGTCTTTGAAAATAAAAGCCTTAAGTTAATTGTTATAGTGCTACCTATCGTAATTTCGTATTATGCAATTTTTTCCTACGAAAGAAACCTTACCTGGAAAAATGAGTTTACCTTGTGGAATGACACAGTAAGTAAATCACCTAATAAGGCAAGGCCTTACAACAACCGTGGGATTGCCTATGGCAAGCAGGGCAATTTGCATCAAGCTATCTCTGACTTTAACAGGGCCATTGAAATCAATCCTAATCTTGCGGAGGCCTATGATAATCGTGGCAACGCCTACTACGAGCAAGGCAACTTCGCCCGGGCCGTATCCGATTGCACCAGGGCCATTGAAATCAATCCTAATTATGCGGAAGCATATTATAACCGTGGGGTTGCCTATGGCCAGCAGGGCAACTTCGCCCGGGCCGTATCCGATTGCACCAGGGCCATTGAAATCAATCCTAATTATGCGGAAGCATACTATAACCGTGGGGTTACCCATTTTTTTTTAGAAGAGTATGACGATGCTTGGGCTGATTCGCATAAAGCAATAAATTTAGGATTTCCCGTAAATCCTAAATTTATTGATGACCTTAAGAAAGTATCAGGGAGGGATAAGTAGTTTGATTTATTTCAAAGCTAGGACAGTTGAATTCGATTCTCAAACTCTGGCATGGCTTCGCAGGGCCTTTCTGGGGCCATTCCATTAGTTCTATTAGTTCTGTACAGTAGTGTAAAGTTTCGCTTTAGTTGGGCACAGGATGGGCACAAGAAAATAAAACGATCATGAATCTTTAATCAACTATTTCCCAACAACAAGAACCACAAAACTGTCTTTGATCTTCGCAGGGCGCACTTTACCGTTTGGCATCGTTTCCGTTTCGGTTTTGGAAAATAACGCTGTAGGTAAATACACATAGTGTGTCTTGGGATCAAGTGCCATCGTTCGGGCACCATACTGAGTAGGAACAGTCTTGGCTACCGCAAACATACCCGGGGATGCTTCCTGTATTATTGTTATTGAACCCTCGCCGTTTGAGCTGAATGCCAAGCCAGTTTCCTGATCAAAATCGCATCCGTCAACACCTTCTCCGATTGGCATTGTAGCGATCAGTTTACCGGTCTCGGCATCCAAAATGGCCATCATCTTGTTATGGCATGCTGAAAATATACGCTTGTGTTTCTGGTCAAAAGCTATACCCGTAGGTTCTTCGCATGGCTTAAGAGAAAATCGCCTAGTCACCGTCAGCTTCATATCGTCTATTTCTACGACTTCGCTCGTATCCTCAAGATTTACGAAAATCTTACCCTTGCCATCGGCAACAGCAAATTCCGGTTTACCACCAAGTTGGATTGTTCCTGCAATAGCTCCGGAATTACCATTAAACACGGTAGCGTCATTGCTGCGGCCGTTAAAGACAAATACATTTTTTGTCAGCGGATCGTATAAAATTGCATCCGGATTTGTTCCGACTGGTACTTGACTTAGAACTTTTAGCGTTTTTAAATCAAATATTGTTACGGTATTTGATTTTCCATTGCTTATGAAACCACGATTTAAATCAGGGGCGACCGCGATTCCGTGAACTCCTGGCGTGTCTGGAATATCGCCAACCAATTTGTCTGTTTCCAGATCAACCACCATCACATGCGTGCCTCTGGAGATATAGAGTCGTCCGGTTGAGTCATCCGCAGTCATGGCATCCCAACCGCCTTCTCCTCCAAGAGGCAGTTTTTTTAATACATGATAGTCCGCAGTCACTGCATAGACATTTACACTAGCCCACAATGACACTACAAAAAAGCCAATACATATCTTGGTCTTCATAGCACTCCTTAAGTTGGTTTACCATGATCAACAACTTTAATTTAATTCTCTATTTCTTGGCAAACCTCACACCCATCTCATATGCTTTTTGGCAATCCTTTG
>CAILJH010000091.1 GCA_903834475.1 uncultured Prolixibacteraceae bacterium
GCACACAATAAAACGAAAGCTGAACTTGAAGGAATGAATTTGGATGATTTATACCCGAAGGTAGATTCCGAAAAATACTATGCCGACGATTTATTGGTGATCAACTCAGGCAAAGCCCGGTTAGATATCGAAGAACCCTGGGAAACAGAAACAGGCTTAAAATGGGTCAGTTCAAGCAAAATTCCTTTTGTTGATGCAAATGGAGAAATGGTGGGTGTAATTGGTCTGTCGGTTGACATTACCGAACGCAAGAAGTCGGAAGCTGAACTGCGGGAAAGAGAAGTTCAATATTATCAGTTAGCCAACGCAGGAAGAGCATTGATATGGAGAGCTGGTACCGATAAATTGTGCTATTACTTTAACGAAATCTGGTTAGATTTCACAGGGCGCACCCTGGAACAGGAAATGGGAAATGGCTGGGCCGAAGGTGTTCATCCGGATGATTTAGACCGCTGCCTCGATATTTACATTACCTCGTTTGATCAGCGGGAAGCATTTGAAATGGAATACAGGCTGCGCCATGTAAGCGGCGAATATAAGTGGTTACTGGATATTGGAACACCAAATTTCGATAGCAATGGCGAATTCGACGGTTACATCGGCCATTGTTTCGACATCACCGATCGCAAACAGGCCGAACAGGAAATCATACTTAAAAACGAACAACTGGTTCTTTTAAGTGATGAAAAAGACAAGTTCTTCTCCATAATCGCCCATGACCTGCGAAGTCCTTTTAACGGCTTTTTGGGATTAACAAAAATAATGGTGGAACAAATAAGCAACATGAGCACCAGCGAGCTAAAAGAGTTATTAGTGAGTTTGGAAAGTTCAGCGACCAACTTGTACAGTCTTCTCGAAAACCTGTTAGAGTGGGCGCAGATGCAACGTGGAATGATTCCTTTCAATCCCGAAGAAATTCAATTGCAAAATATCACTGACGAATGCATCGACCTGATGATGGAGCCGGCCAGGAAAAAAGGAGTGAACATCGTTTCCAATATTCCGAAAGATTTCAAGGTTATGGCTGATGTCAAAATGATTCAAACAGTTATCCGGAACTTCATTTCAAATGCAGTGAAATTTACAGCCAAAGGCGGAAAAATAAGTCTTTCGGCCAAAGCCGTAAGCGGTGGAATGGCTGAAATTTCGATCAGGGATACCGGCATTGGCATGAATAAAAACCTGCTCGACAACCTGTTCGACTTTACGAAAAAGACAAACCGTAAAGGTACTGAAGGCGAGTCAAGCAACGGACTTGGCCTGTTGCTTTGCAAAGAATTCATTGCAAAGCACGGTGGCCAAATCCGCGTGGAAAGTGAGGAAGGAATAGGCTCTGTATTTTATTTTACCATTCCATGTCAAGCTTTAACTGCCAGTGAAACACCTGATGAACATCCTGTTCAGCCTACGGCGAAAGTAATTCAGGAAAAAAAAATAAAAATATTGATTACCGAAGACGACGAAATCTCTCAAATGCTGCTGGAAAAAACAGTTGAAAAGTTCAGCAACGGAATTTTGA
>CAILJH010000092.1 GCA_903834475.1 uncultured Prolixibacteraceae bacterium
GATTTGGCAAAGGTATATGCTTTTAAAGGCGAGAAGGAAAAAGCATACCAGTTTTTGGATGAAGTAAATGAAAATCAGGTTTTCCCTTTGTGGTGGGTAATCCAATTCAAATGCAATCCACTGTTTAATAATATACGCCAGGAACCCCGGTTTCAGAAAATACTGAAGGACGTTGAAGCCAAATACCAGGCCGAACACGAACGGGTACGGAAATGGCTGGTAACTCAGGGTATGCTGTAAATTTGTTATGATAAGTCTTTAGATATTCTTTTTATCTTTCCTGATTTCATTTCAGAGAGAACATTCTCGATTTCCAAAAATCTCTCTTTGCAATATAATTTCAACCCCTGACAAAATTTTTTAATGAATTGTTTGAGATTTTAATCATCCGAACAGTGTGTGCTATGACTTGAATCCGCATTTTTCCGAAATTTGACGAACAATAAACAACCCGGTCTTTATCAAAACCGGGTTGAGACGCAAAATGATTGTTAAACCGGACAGGGAAATTGCAGCTTCACTGCCCACAACCTTCCCAAAAATATGAAAAATATTTCAATTTTTTTAGTGGCAGGATTCATCTTTCTTTCATTTATTGTTCCGGCGCAAATAAAGATCATCAGTAATGGAAATGTTGGTATCAGCACCCCCGCACCGGCATTTAAACTCGATATAAATTCAGTTGAATCGAGATTCTTCTATTCCGGAAAAAATGCACTTCACATCAATCATTTTGGAATGGATCCAAGGCTGTGCAGTTCCGATAAAATTGTGTTTTATAAAACCGATGGAAGCGGATTTGCGAACATCGAATGCCAGGTTTTGACTCAACAGGCTGACCGGAATTTAAATGAAAACATTGTTTCCCTTGAAAACATGGGCATTCCGACGATTGAGAAGCTGAACGGAGTTTCGTTCAGTACGAAAAACGATCCAACTAAAAGGATTCAGTCCGGACTTTTTGCTCAGGATGTCGAGTCGGTCATTCCCGAGGCTGTTTTTACTAACGACAGCACAAAAATCAAGTCGCTGGCCTATTCTGCCATCATTCCTTACCTGGTGGAAGCCATAAAGGAACAGCAAATCCAAATCCGGGAGTTAACAGACATGATCGTTTCGCTGAATGAAAATCTGGTTGCCAAAGGATTACTAATTAATTCGTTCGCTACCAGTTATCTTCAAAATACCGGGAATGAAAAAGCGCGGCTGGATCAGAATATCCCCAATCCATTCAGCAAAGAAACCAGGATTGGTTGCTTTATTCCGGAAACGGCCACTTCATCATTCCTGAATAATTATTCTATGAATGGAACTCTTTTACAGCGTTTTAGCATAAAAGACAAAGGGAAGCAATTCGTAACTGTCGATGGACTAAGTTTAATTCCGGGAACCTATCTCTATTCGTTGGTAGTCGATGGTAAGGAAGTCGGGGTTCGCAAAATGATACTTGAAAAGTAATATTTCAGAATGAAGTTAAATGGAACGTAAACGGTTTTTATCTTCAGCTTTATGTTGTTTGATGTTGGTTTTCAACGCATCAGGAGCCTATCTGACTAATTTTCCACAAAAGTTAATTCAGCCCGATGGAAAGGTAATTCATTGTTTTCTGAGTGGAGACGAGTATTATAGCTGGTTGCACGATGAGGCCAGCTTCACCATTATCCAGGACCAGGAAACCGGCTATTATTGTTATGCATTGAATCAGAACGGTATGCTTGTTGCATCGAAATACATCGTTGGAGTTGACGATCCAGCATCAGCCGGCCTCCAGCCAGGTATTCAGATTTCTCCGGAGGCTATTTTAAAATTGAGGAAGCAATCGACACCGGATTTACCCGATGAACCTGAACCAGAAATCAAAAGCGCTCTGATGAATGCTCCTCGAACCTTGAATAATATTGTAATATATGTCCGGTTTTCAGACCAAACAACGGAATTTGAACCCAAGCAAGCGACCTATTCCAGCTATTTTAATTCTGCAGAGACCGGTGCTAATTCCATGTATAATTACTTCCGGGAGGTATCGTACCAAAAGCTCAACATTGTCAGTTTGTTTTTCCCTTTAAACAATGGCAAGGAGATTAAATCGTACAGGGATGCTCATATCCGGAATTATTATTGTCCGTCCACTGCTCAAAACGATTCGGGTTATTCTGTGACTGACGGAGGAACAATGAGGAACGAAAGGGAATATAAACTGATTGCCAACGCGATAAAATTTATCAAAAACCAAGTTCCGTCATCACTGAATCTGGATACCGATAAGGACGATAAGGTGGACAATGTTTGCTTTATTATCCGCGGAAATCCATTCATACCAACTACTTCCTGTTCAATACTTCTTTGGCCTCATGCATTCAAAAGATATTACAGCGATATTTACATCAAATCAAAATGGATCAACTGCTATAATTTTCAGATTGAAGGTTATTTAGATTATAAGCAAACAGGGGTACTCTGCCACGAAATGTTTCATTCGATCGGTGCAGGTGATTTATATCGTTGTGTTTCAAACGGAATAAGTCCGGTTGGTCCATGGGATATCATGGCCGAAACTACCAATCCGCCACAATCGATGTGCGCCGAATACAAAGCCAGGTACGGAAGATGGATTAATCTTGATTCTATCCCGGAAATTAAAGTTTCAGGACATTACAGCCTTAATCCGATAAGCTCGGCAAAAAACAACTGCTATAAGATTAATTTTTCAAATCCTTATGAGTATTATATGCTGGAGTTTCGTGTGAAATCGGGCACTTTCGAAAGTTCCCTGCCAGGTACCGGCCTGATCATTTACCGGATAGACAAATCGGCTTGTTGCCGGAATCTCAACGGACCGCCGGATTGGATCTACATTTTCCGTCCTGGAGGTTCAAATTCTGTGAATGGTAACATTGCGGAAGCATATTTTGATGCTTCCGTAGGAAGACCAGCATTTCAAAATACTTCCTATCCGGCCTGTCATTTAAATACGGATTCTAAGGATAATATTTCCATTGAAAACATCCTTGTAACGGGCAATACCGTCTCATTTGATGTCCGGTTTTATAATGTTGAGTATTCCAATACCGATCAATTGCCTCCTGTAACGAAAGCTATTAATCAGATAAAAACATCAGGTTCCGTGGTGGTTAAAAACGCTGACCGGATTTTATTTGATTCCGGAGACGAAATATTTCTAAACGAGGGATTTGAAGTAAAGGCTGGCGGTCAGTTTGAAACCATAGTAAGCAGCTGTGGCAGTAAATAAATTAAAACACGGGGAAGAAGCATAATTTCCTTCTCATTGCAATATTATTTAAATCCTTGACAAAAATATTCATTGATTGGTTTGATTTTGTAATCTTCTGCAGAATAGTTTCTATGTCAAGCCTTCCTATTTGTTGGAAATTTGTATAAAGAAAATGAAGATTGGTTTTAGCTAAGTCATATGTGTAGGTTTGAGAGCGGAGAAGCAAAGTTTTGTTTCTCCGCTCTTTTTTAAGCTATCCAGCTTTTGTGTTCGGTAACTTCCAATCACTGATTTTTTTAATACAATGGTTTTCATGAAGGTTTCAGGCTATAAATGGTTCGTATGTTTTAACTTATGGTTGATTTATTGAACGTTGATCCGGATAAGTTTTACGACTTTTGAAACTTGAACTATTTACCTAAACTGAACCTGTCATGAAAAAAGGATTTGTACTTTTATTTCTCCTCTTCACCTTTTTTGCATATGCCCAGAAGTTTCCAAATCTGGCATTAACGCCACCAATGGGTTGGAACAGCTGGAACAAATTCTCATGCAATGTGAGTGAGAAATTGTTGAAAGAAACGGCGGATGCCTTGGTATCGTCAGGAATGCGCGATGCCGGATATGAATATATAATTGTCGACGATTGCTGGCAAATTAGCCGGGATAGCATGGGTTTTATAGTGGCCGATCCGGTACGTTTTCCTTCAGGAATAAAGGCTTTGGCCGATTACATTCATTCCAAAGGTTTAAAATTTGGTATTTATTCGTGTGCAGGAACAAAAACCTGTGCCGGTCGTCCGGGTGGTCGCGGACACGAATTTCAGGATGCATACCTGTATGCCAAATGGGGCGTCGATTACCTGAAATATGACTGGTGCAGCAGCGATGGCCAGAGCCAAAAAGAATCATACCGTTTGATGAGCCGGATGCTGAAAGAAGCCGGACGACCTATCGTTTTCAACCTCTGCGAATGGGGTGGGAGCAAACCTTGGGAATGGGCTGGTGAGGTCGGACATTTATGGCGGACAACCGGCGATATTTTCGATTGTTTTGATTGCGAGAAAAAGAATGGCGGATGGTCGGCCTGGGGTGTCATGAAAATTCTGGATATGCAGAAAGATATTCGTCAATATGCCGGACCGGGTCATTGGAACGATCCCGACATGCTGGAAGTTGGCAACGGTGGAATGACCGTAAGCGAAGACCGGGCCCATTTCTCTATGTGGTGTATGATTGCCGCACCGTTAATTGCAGGTAACGATATAAAAACCATGTCGCAACAGACTCATGATATCCTGACCAATAGCGATGCCATCGATATTAACCAGGATGCACTCGGAATTCAGGGGATGAAGATCAGTTCGGAAGATGGTCTGGAAACCTGGCTGAAGCCTTTGAGCGCAGGTGATTGGGCCGTTTGCTTTCTGAACCGTTCGGCAACAGCAAAACCAATTGATTTCGACTGGATAAAAAATGTGGTTACTGATGATTTTTCGAAACGGAAACTGGATGCTTCGGCTGAAACATTCAAGATCAAGGACGTCTGGACAAAAACGGAACTTGGAACAACACAGAAGGCATTAAAAACTGAAGTGCCATCGCATGACGTGCTGATGCTTCGGTTGAGTCTCACAAAAAAATAGAAGTTTACACTTCAAACAGATTTTTTAATTAGTTAGTTTTTTTAGTTAGACCTTCAGGCATGAGAGAAATCTCATGCTTGAATTTTCTTTCAGACAACACCACTTTTTTATCTCTGTAGAATGAAAACTAAAGCAATTGTTTTCCTGATTAACTGCATTGTTCTGATATTTAATTGTTCCGTTTCAGTTGTCGCACAATCTGCCATGACTAATGTTTCGGGCCGCCATTGCATCAGTTTGAATGGAAAATGGCAATCGATTCCTGATCCTACCGGAATTGGGAACTGGCGCGAAGTCTGGAAAGATCGGAAACCGCAGAAAAAGACAGATTTTGTTGAATATTCTTTTGAGGGCAGCCCGTTGCTGAATGTTCCCGGTGACTTCAATACCCAGATGCCGGAACTCACTTACATGGAAGGAACCGTTTGGTACAAAAAAACTTTTACCAATAGGCTGAAAAGCGGAAATCGTTTGTTTATTCATTTTGGTGCAGTAAATTACAAGGCCGATGTTTATCTGAATGGAAATTTGATCGGCAGCCACGAAGGTGGATTTACCCCATTCCAGTTCGAAATAACAAAAGTCCTGAAAGACGGCATCAATACCATCGTGGTTAAGGTAAACAACAACCGGGCAGCTGATGGAATCCCCGGAACCGGATACGATTGGTTCAACTACGGCGGAATTACCCGCGATGTGAATCTGATTGAAACCGAAACTACCTTTATTGAAGATTACTTCGTTCAGCTGAAAAAACATTCGATGAACGAAGTGCTGGGCTGGGTCAAACTCAACGGCAATCAGCTTTCGCAGAAGGTTTCAGTAAAAATTCCTGAATTAGGCATCGATTTTAAAACTCAGGCTAATGCTGAAGGTTTGGCTGAGGTTAAATTTTCTTCAAAATTTAATCTCTGGTCACCCGAAAATCCCAAGCTTTATGAGCTAATCATTCAAAGCGAAACAGATACAATTACCGATAACATTGGTTTCCGGAGTATGGAAACGAAAGGTGCTCAGATTTTGCTGAACGGTAAACCTGTTTTTCTGAAAGGTGTGAACATTCACGAGGAAAATCCATACCGGGCTGCCAAAGCATTTTCGGAATCGGATGCTTTAACATTACTAAACTGGGCAAAAGAACTGGGTTGTAACTTCGTGCGTTTATGCCATTATCCACACAACGAATACATGGTAAAGTTGGCCGAAAAAATGGGACTCATGGTTTGGGACGAGATTCCGGTATATCAGCATATTGAATTTGCAAGTCCGGGAGTGACTGATAAAATGAGCCTGATGCTGAAAGAGATGATCCGTCGCGACCGGAACCGATGTGGGGTTTTTCTCTGGAGCATTGCCAACGAAACCTATGCGACTACTCCAAACCGCAATCAGGCCCTGATTGACCTTTCAAAAGTATGTCGCCAGCAGGATTCAACCCGATTGATCACGACTGTGCTTTGCAGTCAGGGCTATGAAAATAATACCTTCAACGTTTGGGAAAAACTATACAACTACTTCGATGTGATGTCGGTCAATGAATACCTTGGCTGGTATTCGCCATGGCAGGGAAAACCCGCTGATGTGAAATGGAAATTAGTTTGCAGCGATAAACCCATGATCATTTCGGAATTTGGAGGCGAAGCGCTGTTTGGCAGCAATTTCGGACCAAAAGATGAAGCTGATTCATGGAGTGAAGAATATCAGGAACAGATTTACAAAGATCAGATTGAAATGTTTGGTACAACGCCTAATCTGGCAGGAGTCTGCCCTTGGCTACTGGTCGATTACCGATCGCTGGGCCGGATGCACCCGCTCAAGCAGGGCGGCTGGAACCGAAAAGGTTTGCTCTCTGACCGGGGCGAGAAAAAGAAAGCCTGGCATATCCTAAAGACTTATTATAACGGAATAAAAAATGAATATTGATCTAAAATGCAACTAAATCAGCCTAATTATATGAAAATGAAAACGATAATTATTTTTGCAATCGTATTTTTTCTTGCTTTTTCCCCCAATTTGGTCATAGCTCAACAATTTCTCTGTACCCCGAACCCTTCCAAAGAAGCTGTTGCTTTATACAAGTACATTCTGGATATGAAAGGTAAAAAGATACTGTCAGGTCAACAGGATTCGCCATGGGGAATCGATGAATTTGCCTACCTGAAAGAAAATACAGGCAAGCAACCGGCTATCAAAGGCATGGACTTCATTTCGCAAAAAGACAACCCCGGCGAAGTTCAAAAAGCCATCGACTGGTGGAAGGCCAGTGGAATTCCAACCATCATGTGGCATTGGGGAGCACCATCCGTTGGCGAAGGATATGAAGCCAGCAAAAAGCCCATCGAAATTGACAGTTGTTTTGTTGATGGAACGCCTCAGTACAAAGCATTCTGGGCTGAACTGAAAGCAAAGGGTGATTTGCTTCAGCAGCTTAAAGATGCTAATGTGCCGGTAATTTGGAGACCTTTTCATGAGTTAAATGGCAACTGGTTCTGGTGGGGAAAGCAAGGTCCGGAACGGTTTAAAAAGCTTTGGATCACGATGTACAATTACTATGTGAAAGAACGCGGACTCAATAACCTGATCTGGACACTTTGCTATACCGGAAAACCCGATTCAGACTGGTATCCAGGCGATCAGTATGTTGACATTGCCGGAGCCGACACCTATGTGAAAAATGACGCACCGCAAATGGAAATGTACAATAAAGTTAAAGCAATCACCAGCAACAGAATTCCGATTGCTTTTCACGAATGTGGTACACCACCAAATCCCGACAAATGCCTGAGTGAGGGCGGAATGTGGTCGTGGTGGATGGAATGGCATACATCACATTTACAAAATCTGGACAAAACTTACCTTAAATTTATGTACGACCATGAATTGGTAATTACTCTGGACGAAGTTCCTGATATTATGGCAACGTATGGTGCTAAATCCAGGTAAATAAAATGCAGCGATTTAATTTTCGAACTATGAAAAAAAGCTCATTTCTTTCAGTAATTCTGTTCTTTATTTTTGCTTTTTCCAATGCACAAATCCCAAATAAGGATTATAAACTACCCGGAAAAGGCCTGAAACAGCACGACTTCGTATACGCTGGCGAATGGGACATGCGAAAACCAAAGGCACAATCGATGTTCGTCGTTCGCAGTGGAAAAGTGGTATGGCAATACTCAATTCCTCAGTTTACAGCTGCAGGTGCTGTTCAGGAATTCGATGATGTAACCATGCTTTCGAATGGGAATATTGTATATGCCTGCATGTCAGGTGCCGGAATTATTACTCCCGAAAAGAATATCATCTGGCAATACATTTGCGCTCCCGGAACTGAAACTCATTCCTGCCAGCCCATCGGAAAAGATAGCGTATTGATGGTTCTCAACGGACCGGTTGGAAAGGTTTTAATATTCAACACTGCAATAAATAAACTGCTCAAAGAAATTGTTATCCCAACAGCTTCAACCAGCCCACACGGGCAGTTTCGCCATGTCAGATGGACGAAAAATAAAACAATAATGGTTGGCCTTTTTGCTGAAAAGAAAGTCGTAGAATTTGATTTGGATGGCAAAGAAATCTGGTCGGTTAACGCAGCTTCCGCATGGTCGGCGATTCGCCTTCACAATGGCAATACACTGATTTCAGGAGATGGACAAGGCTATACTCGCGAAGTCAATCCGAAAGGTGAAACTGTATGGGAATTTACCCGTGCTGATGCCCCTTTTACTATTGGAAATACACAAACTGCTAATCGTCTGGCAAACGGCAATACAGTGATTTGTAACTGGATTGCCGGAAACAACAAAACCGAAGAATGGGCCGGTACCGTTCAGGTTTTCGAGGTAAGTCCGGATAAAAAAATAGTTTGGGCACTATCTTCATGGGAAAATCCTGATTTGGGACCGGCAACCTATATTCAACTGCTCGATGAACCGGGAAATCCGGAAAATGGTGAACTTCAACGATAATATTCCTAAAAAACAGATAAATGAATACAACAATCAATAAGTTCAAACTAATTATTTTATTACTCACCTCAGCTTCAGTGTCTGTATTTGCGCAGGCAAAAGAAATGCCAATCCCCAAAATAATCGAAAAAGATGGTCGCCATGCGCTCCTTGTGGATGGTCAGCCGTTTTTAATTCTTGGTGGACAGGCACACAATTCCAGTGGCTGGCCAGGAATGATGCCGCAGGTATGGTCTGCCATTGAAACAATGCACGCCAACACGCTCGAAGTGCCAATTTACTGGGAGCAGATTGAACCTCAGCCCGGAAAATTTGACTTTTCGGTCGTAGATATGCTTTTGAAGCAAGGACGTGAACACAAAGTTCATCTGGTACCTTTATGGTTTGCCACCTGGAAAAACGGCAGCAATCACTATATGCCCGAATGGATGAAACGTGATGCCGTGAAGTATCCAAACATTACCGGGAAAGCAGGTCAGCCGGTAGATTCGCCTTCTCCTCATACGCTGGCTGCGATGGAAGCCGATGCAAAAGCCTTCGCCGAAGTGATGAAATATTTAAAGAAAGCCGACCCGCAACATACGGTGCTGATGGTTCAGGTTGAAAACGAACCCGGTGCATGGGGAAGTGTTCGGGATTATTCCGAAGCAGCCCAAAAACTTTTTGAAGGACAGGTTCCATCTGAATTACTCCAGCCGGAAGTTCTCAATGCTTTGAACAAACCGGTTGTTTCCGGAGGAACCTGGACCGAAGTATTCGGTAAAGATGCCGACGAATATTTTCAGGCATGGTCTGTGGCGCGGTACATTGGTCAGGTTGCTGCTGCCGGTAAAGCAGTGAATTCATTGCCATTGTATGTCAATGCTGCGCTGCGTGATCCGCTCAGCAATCCAAGTGCGTCAAACTATGAAAGTGGCGGGCCAACCGATAACGTGATTCCAATCTGGAAGGCGGCTGCACCGGCCATCGACTTGCTGGCTCCTGATATTTATATGCCTGAAAGCGAAAAGGCACTGAAAGTGATCGAATTGTATGATCGGACGGACAATCCTTTGTTTGTACCTGAAATTGGATCAGGTGAGGAATATGTGCGGTATTTTTATCCGGTACTCGCACATGGTGGGATTGGTTTTTCTCCGTTCGGGATTGATGCCAATCGAATTGGTGAGAAAAAGGAAGAAACAGAAACCCGGCTTGCTTCAATTTCAAAGGAATACGCGATGGCCACACCTATGATGAGGGAATTGGCTAAATGGAGTTTTGAAGGGAAGATCAGGTCTGTTGTAGAGCATGAGGATCATGCGGAACAAACCATTGACCTCGGCTTGTGGCAAGCTAAGGTGACATTTGGTGCTTCAAGAAGAAACAATGTTCAAACCAATGAAAAACCGGTTGGCAAGGCGATGGTGGTTCAATTGGGCGAAAATGAATTTTTGCTGATTGGTACACTTTGTCACTTCACGTTTCAACCAGTTGGTGCCAATTCAGGCAAAACCTGGCAATACCTGAAAGTTGAAGAAGGCAGGTATGAGGATGGAATCTTCAAGCTGTTACGAATCCGGAATGGGGATGAAACGGATTGGGGCGGTCCGAGAATTGGGGCTGAGCCAGTGGTTCTAAGGACAAAGTTGACAACACGTTGAAAGAAAGCATACCCCAGGTAATGAATTTGATACCCATAAATTAAAACAGATCAAATAGAACCTCAACCAAACTAAAATGAAAAACCAACTCACCAGGCAATTAATCCCCGGAAAACTGAAAGGAATCTTCCTTTTTAGTTTTTTCCTTATTTCCGGATTTACCTATGCTCAAAAAACAGAGCAGGCAACCTATCCTTTTCAAAATCCTGATATGCCGCTTGAGGAGCGCGTGAATAACATTGTTTCCCTGATGACGCTTGATGAGAAAGTGGCGTTTCTCAGCCAGCGACCGGGCGTGGAACGGTTGGGTATTAAAAGTATGGGCCATGTGGAAGGCTTGCATGGTCTGGCACAAGGAAAACCCGGCGGATGGGGACGGAGAGGAGCCGTTACCACGACCACGTTTCCACAATCTTATGGCATGGGCGAAACCTGGGATCCCGAAATCATCCGTCAGGCAGGTGCCATCGAAGGGATTGAAGCCCGCTATGTTTTTCAAAGTCCAAAATATGGCCGTGGTGGTTTGATCATAAGGGCACCCAATGCCGATTTGGGTCGTGATCCCCGCTGGGGTCGCACCGAAGAGTGTTTCGGAGAAGATGCATACTTCAACGGAGTAATGTCGGTGGCCATGATTAAAGGTCTTCAGGGCGACGATCCCAAGTATTGGTTGAGCGCATCGCTTTTGAAACATTTCTTTGCCAATAGCAACGAAGACAATCGTACCAGCACATCGTCGAATTTTGATACACGACTGTTTTATGAGTATTATTCGCTTCCCTTCCACATGGGATTTGTTGAGGGCGGTGCAAAATGCTTCATGACATCGTATAATCTTTACAATGGAGTTCCTTGCACGGTAAGCCCGATGATCGAGACTGCAACAGTCAAACAATGGGGAGTTGACGGCGTGATTTGTACGGATGCCGGAGGTTTCAAAAACCTGACTGGTTCACAGAAATACTATGAAAATACCACTCAGGCTGGCGCAGGCACTGTCAATGCAGGTGTCAATCAATACCTCGACAAAAATTTTGAGGCTCCGGTGAAGAAAGCGATTGTAGAAGGTTTACTGACTGAAAAACGACTTGATGAGGACATCAAAGGCACATTGCGCGTTTTCATACGGTTGGGGTTACTCTATCCTGCCGACCGCGTTCCATATTCCAAAATAGGGAAAGACACTTTGGAAACCAAGCCATGGGATACTCAAAAAAACAAGGATATGGTTCGGCTGGTTACTCAAAAATCCATCGTACTCATGAAGAATACCGGAAACATCCTTCCCCTGAACAAGAAGACTGTCAAGTCGATCGCTGTGATTGGGCCGCGTGCAGACCAAGTGGTGTTCGATTGGTACAGTTCTGAAGGACCATACGCAATCACCCCAATGGCAGGTGTTAAAAATAAAGTCGGTAATAAAGTGAAGGTGCAGTTTGCGTTGGGCGATGATGTCGCTGCCGCGGTGAATCTCGCCAAATCATCAGATGTGGCTATTGTGTGCGTGGGAAATAATCCCAATCTGGACAATGGCTGGAAGAAGATTTCCGGACCGGATGAAGGTCGGGAAGATCTGGATCGCAAAATCATCACGCTCGATAAACAGGAAGAACTTATCAAACAGGTGTTGGCTGCCAATCCCAAAACGATTGTCGTACTTAAAAGCAGTTTTCCATATGCGATGAACTGGACTCAGGAAAATGTGCCCGCTATTCTGCACATGGCTCACAGCAGTCAGGAAGAAGGCAATGCACTGGCAGATGTGCTGTTTGGTGACTACAATCCTGCCGGACGTTTGGTGCAAACCTGGCCAAAATCGTTGGAACAGTTGCCTGAAATGCTGGATTACAACATTCGCAATGGCCGGACTTATATGTATTTCAAAGGTGAGCCACTTTATCCGTTTGGTTTTGGTCTGAGTTACACCACATTCGCATTTTCGAACATCAAAACCAGTGCTCCAAATCTGGCAAAAGAAGGTTCGATCACGGTAAATGTGGATGTTGAAAACACTGGCAAACGGGATGGTGATGAGGTTATTCAGCTCTATGTCAGACACCTGAATTCACAGGTTAGTCGTCCGGTACAGGAACTCAAAGGATTTCAGCGCATAAATCTGAAAGCCGGAGAACGCAAGACTTTATCAATCCCGCTGGATTCGAAACGTTTGGCATACTGGGACATCAGTAAAAATGACTGGCAGGTCGAGCGCGACAGCATTGAGGTCCGGGTTGGCGCCTCATCCGCAGATATTCGCTTGAAAAAGGCACTTAAAGTAGAGTAGAAAAAAAAGGACTGACTATGAAAAAAAGAATTCTGTTTTTCAATCTGATATTGGTAAACTTGTTTTGTCTGAATGTCTGGTCTGCAAATTTGCCAGGTCGCCAGCATTTGTTGATGGATTACAACTGGAAATTCATTCAGGCAAATGTGAAGGATGCGGAAAAGTCAAATTTCAATGATTCGAAATGGCGAACACTCAACCTTCCTCACGATTGGAGTATCGAAGGTGAGTTTAAAGAAGATGCAAGCTCGCAAGGTTCCGGAGGGTATCTTCCAACGGGGATCGGATGGTACCGCAAGGAATTTAAGTTATCTGAAATGAGGAAAGATCAACAATTCCGGATAGAATTTGACGGCGTTTATATGAACAGTGATGTCTGGATCAACGGGCAACATTTGGGAAAACATGTTTATGGATACACAGGGTTTTCCTACGATTTGACTCCATTTCTTAAAAAAGGAAAAAACATTATTGCGGTCAAGGTTGACAATTCGCTTCAGCTAAGCAGTCGTTGGTACACCGGTTCAGGAATTTACCGGCATGTTTGGTTGAACGTTACCAATCCGGTTCATCTGGTTCATTGGGGAACGTATATAACCACGCCTGTGGTTGACTCAACTTCTGCGAAAGTTTTGGTTCGTACTTCTGTTGAAAACAAGCTTTCCATTCCTAAAAAGATGGTTTTGAGATCGGTGGTAAAAGATTCTGCAGGCAAAGAAATTGGATCAATTGAATCACCTGTTTCAATCACTTCCTCCGGAAAAGAAGAAATTGAACAAACAATTCAGGTCACAACTCCATCACTTTGGTCAATCGAAAATCCTGCTTTATATACCTTAAATTCATATCTTCTGGAAGGAACCAAAGTGGTTGACGACTACATTTCCACTTTTGGTATCCGTCACATTGAATTTGATAAGGATAAAGGTTTTCAGCTGAATGGGAAGCATGTGAAAATGAATGGAGTTTGCTTGCATCACGATGCCGGTTGTCTTGGCGCTGCTGTTCCCGTGCAGGTATGGGTTCGGCGGTTGAAGGTGTTAAAGGAAATGGGTTGCAATGCCATCCGCACCTCGCATAACCCGCCAGCTCCCGAATTTCTTGACCTTTGCGATAAAATGGGCTTTCTGGTCATGGACGAAATATTTGATGAATGGCTGGAACGAAAAGCTCCGGAATACGGATACCATAAATACTTTCAGGAAAATTCACAGGCCGACTTGGTTTCCATGGTCCATCGAGATCGCAACCACCCATCGATTGTAATTTGGAGCTCCGGAAATGAAGTTCCCGATCAGGTCAAAGAGAATGGCAGCGAAACACTCCTGAAATTAATGGACACATTTCACAAGGAAGATCCAACCCGGCCTGTAACTCAGGCCAACGATCATATTGCCGGAGGCGATGGCCCGGCTAAACTGCCATTTCTTGAATTGCAGGATATTGTTGGCTACAACTATGTCGACCGCTGGCGTGAGCGTCGGGAATTGTATTACAGCATCGACCGGCACGACCATCCGAATTGGAAAATGATTGGAACTGAAAATGTTTCCATTCCGGGAGTCCGCGGTCAATACTTAATTCAACCCGATGCTTCGGATAATCGTCCCGGACGTCCGAGAGATTACCGGAAAAACATGATTCAGGCTGAACAACTTTGGAAGTTCACAGCGGTACATGACTATGTAATCGGTGATTTTATGTGGACGGGCATCGATTACCTCGGAGAGGCCCGCTGGCCAAATAAGAGTGCAAGTTCAGGAGTGATCGACCTTTGTGGATTTCCAAAAGATGGTTTCTATTTCTATCAAAGCCAGTGGACACAAAAGCCAATGGTTCACCTATTCCCGCATTGGAACTGGAAAGGCCATGAAGGTCAGGTTATTTCGGTAATAGCCTATTCCAATTGCGACAGTGTTGAACTTTTCCTGAACGGTAAATCATTTGGGGTAAAATCCTCTGTTTTTCCGCAACAGGGCGTTTCAAAAGCATGGAATGCCTATGATCACCCGTTTGTTCCGGCAACCACTTCTGATTTGCATTTGAGCTGGGATGTACCTTACGAACCAGGTATTTTGAAAGTAGTTGGGAAAAAAGGCGGAAAAATTGTCACCGAAGAAATACACACAACTTCCAAACCATTGGCAATCAGACTATCATCTGAACGGAGCGAGATTGATGCAGATGCCAATGACATTGCAAACATTAAAGTTGAAATATTGGATGAAAATGGATGGGTCGTCCCTGATGCCGATAACCTGATCGAATTTAAAGTGGAAGGCGAGGGAATATTAAAAGGGACAGATAATGGCAACCCTCAGGACAAAACCCAGATGCAAAGAAAGCAAAGAAACGCCTTTAACGGCCTGGCACTTGCGGTAATTCAATCGACCCGGAAAGTTGGAAACATTCGGTTAACGGTAGTTTCTGCTGGCCTTAAAGAGGCCGTTTTAGAAATTGTCACAAATAAAATAGTCAATGGCCCCCAAAGTCTTAAATAAACTTTCGAAAAGCAGATTAAAACCAAACTAATAAGACCAAACAAAATGACCAACCTCAAATTTATAATGTTCATTTTCATATTGTTGATAGCAAAATCTACTTTAATTACACAGGCACAAAACTGGCCCAACTGGCGTGGCCCCAATGGAGACGGAACCAGTGTCGAAACCAACTTGCCGGTAAAGTGGGACTCAATAACCAATGTAATATGGAAAAGCCCAATACCGGGAATTGGCCATTCTTCGCCGATTGTTTGGGAAGATAAGCTTTTTACTATCACAGCTTTTCCTGAAACTCATGAGAAAGCTCTGCTTTGTTATGATTGTAAACGCGGCGGTTTATTGTGGCAAAAAACAGTACTTAAATCTGCTTTCGAAAATAAACACGGCGACAATAGTTTTGCATCCGGCACACCTGCAACAGATGGCAAACTGGTTTATGTGTCGTTTCTTGACGGAGATGATGTGTTTGTAGCGGCTTACGATTTTGCCGGAAATCAGATTTGGGTTCAACGGCCCGGCAAATTTTCCAGCCCTCACGGTTACAGTTGTTCCCCGGCGCTATTCGAAGACAAAGTAATTATCAATGGTAACAGCAAAAGCGATGATTCTTTTGTTGCTGCTTTGAGCCGAACTGATGGAAAGATAATTTGGAAAATTTCGCAGAAAAATCCGGCTCACAGTTTTAGTACGCCTATTTTCAGGAAAATGGCGAATAAAATGCAGATGATTTTTTTGGGCAATAAGGAAGTTGCTTCTTATAATCCTGAAGATGGCTCAAAATATTGGTTTGTAAATGGACCGTCTGAAGATTTCAGTGCAAGTCCGGTTTATAATGAAAAAAGTGGATTGGTATTGATCAGCAGTGCCTGGCCTCAGCGCAATTTATTGGCAATTAAACCTGATGGAATAGGTGATGTAACTGAAAGTCATGTGGTTTGGAGAGCTACTGAAGGCGCTTATTATGTGCCATCTCCGGTTTGTACCGACGATTACCTTTTTACCACAATGACCAACGGTAAAGTTCACTGCATTGAAATTGCCACCGGGAAAATTCTATGGACGGAAGAGTTGGGTAAACAATATTCTTCTTCTGTTTTGGCAAATGGCTTGGTTTACATGCCAAACGACCAGGGATTTATTACCGTGATAAAGCCAGGTCCGACCTTCGAAGCCATTTCAAAGAATTCTATTGGCGAAAGAATGATTGCATCGCCAGCCATAAGCAATGGAAAAATATATCTGCGTGGAGATAAACACCTCTTCTGCATTGGAAAATAATGATTGATATGCTCATAAATTTCAGATTCGTATCAAACGGAACCTGACTTTTCGGAGTGAGTTCCCAACCGGCCCAACCGGCAGGTATCCAAGAAATTAAAAATAAACTATTTATACATGAAAAAAATACTGGTTATTTTAAGTGTTGCTCTTCTGATTTTTATGTCGTTTACATCCGATGGCAAACAGAAGAACATATTTGTTCAGGTTAAAAACGGACAATTTATCCGTGACGGAAAGCCTTATTATTATATCGGAGCCAATTATTGGTACGGTGCCATTCTGGGTTCGAATGGGGTGGGAGGTAACCGCCAGCGCCTGATTGAAGAGCTCGATCTGATGAAAGCCAATGGCATCGACAATCTTCGTGTCCTGGCAGGAGCTGAGGGTCCCGATGGCGAACCTCGCCGGGTGAGTCCGGCTCTTCAGATTTCTCCGGGAGTTTACAATCAGGATTTACTTGCCGGATTGGATTTCCTTCTGGCCGAAATGGGCAAACGAAAAATGGTTGCCATTCTGTTTCTGACTAATGCATGGGAATGGTCGGGTGGTTTTTCGCAATACGTTTCTTGGGCCGAAAAGAAACCAATTCCTTATCCAGAAGTTGCAGGTCACACTTGGGGCGAATTCATGTCGTTTTCAGGAACCTTTCACCAGTGTACTGAAGGCAAGGAAATGTTCAGGAAACACATCAAATATATGCTGGAGCGTACCAATCAGTTCACGGGAATTCCTTATTCAAATGATCCGGCCATTATGACCTGGGAATTGGCCAATGAACCCCGTGCTTTTTCGAATGCCAATAAAGTGCCATTCCTGAATTGGGTAAACGAAACTGCAGCCTATATTAAATCAATCGATCCGAATCATCTGGTAACTGTTGGTTCTGAAGGGAAAGCCGGATGCGAGGGTGACATTGGTCTATTCGAAAGTATTCACAGTTCAAAAAATGTAGATTACATGACGGTTCATATCTGGCCTTTTAATTGGGGATGGCTAAATTCAAAAGACATGGCCGGAACCATGGCGAAAGCCATCGATAACACCGGAAAATATATTGACGAACATCTGAAGGTCGCTCAGAAACTGGGCAAACCACTGGTATTCGAAGAATTTGGTTTGCCTCGCGATGGTTTTGTTTTTACTCCCGGATCACCGGTTACTTTGCGCGATCAGTATTATGATTTTTCGTTTGGCCGTGTTCTCGAAAGTACCGGGAAAAAGGGCCTGTTGGCCGGTGTTAATTTCTGGGCATTCAGTGGAACCGGAAAGCCGAATGCTGAAAGAACCGATAACATGTGGAAAACAGGTGATGACTATCTGGGCGATCCGCCACAGGAAGCTCAGGGTTTGAATTCAGTTTTCAACAACGATCCGACAATGAAAATTGTCAAAAAATATAACAGTCAGATTAATATGTCGTTGAAAAAATAAGTGCATCTCATTGAAATTATCTTGGCAATAGTCAGTCTCATTATTTATACTATGAATTTCACAATAACTTAATCGCTATATAAATTTTTGTGTTTGAACAATTTGTACTTTCAGCGCTTTCCTAAAATGTTAAAATCATGAAGCATATATTTAAAATTGGATTCATTACTCTTTCAATGATTATCCAGTTTACGGTTGCAAGCGGGCAAGTTTATCTTGACCCTAAAGTTTCCGTTGAAGATCGGGTTAATGATCTCTTGCCCAGAATGACATCTGCAGAAAAACTCAATTACATTGGCGGATTCAACAGTTTTTATATCATGCCAATTTCAAGATTGAAAATTCCTGAAATCAAAATGTCAGACGGGCCGGTTGGCGCACGTAATGATGGAAATACGACGGCTTATCCTGCCGGAATTCTTACCGCTGCCACCTGGGATACAACATTAGTTGGAAGACTTGGACATGCTTTGGGAAAAGACTGCCGGTCGCGCGGTACGCATATTTTACTGGCTCCGGGTTTGAATATTTATCGTGCGCCGATGGCCGGACGCAATTTTGAATATTTTGGCGAAGATCCGTATTTGTCGGCACGGATGGCAGTTGGTTACATCAAAGGATTGCAAAGCGAGCATGTTGTTGGTACGGCCAAACATTTTGCAGCAAACAACCAGGAATGGGACCGGAATAATATTAGTTCGGATGTGGATGAACGCACTTTTCAGGAAATCTATTTACCTGCTTTTAAGGCAGCGGTCATGGAAGCAAAAGTCGGCTGTGTCATGTCATCGTATAATTTAATCAACGGAGAATGGGCTTCTCATAACCACCATTTATTAACGGATATATTAAAAGATGAATGGAATTTCAGCGGCTTTGTAATGTCCGACTGGGGAGCAGTTCATAATGGCAAATCAGCTGCACTGGCTGGTTTGGATATTGAAATGCCTTCAGGAGCAAATATGAATAGTGCCAATCTTTCACCTTTAATTGCTTCCGGAACAATACCCCAAACACTCATCGATGATAAAGTTCGACGGATTCTCCGTGTGCTTTTCCGATTTGGGTTTTTCGATACCAAACAGCTCGACAGCAGTATTCCACGGGATTATGCGATGAATGCCCAGGTTGCTCTCGATTTGGCACGGGGTGGAATTGTACTCCTGAAGAACCAGAATTCAATTCTTCCATTGGATAAAAGTGCGGTAAAATCGATAGCTGTTATCGGCCAGAATGCAAACAGCGCGGTAGCAGGCGGTGGAAGTTCATACACTTCATCTTTTCATTCGGTAAGTATTCTGAATGGAATTAAAGCAATTGCCGGTTCAGGAGTCACAGTCACTTACGATCCGGGTTTTGGCGATGATGCCAGTTCATATGCCAATTCAATATTTTATACCAGCAGCACCTTGGCAACACAAGGACTGAATGCCTCGTATTTTGCCAATAAAACATTAACCGGAACTGCGGTAAAAACTCAGGTTGACCTCCATATTAATTTTGATTGGGCGGCTAATGCACCTGCTGTTGCGGGAATTTCTGCCGATAACTTTTCTGTTAGGTGGACTGGATTTATCAAGGTGCCGATAACGGGTGATTATTCTTTTTATGACCGGAGTGATGATGGTTCCAGGTTGTGGATCAATTCAATTCAAATTATTAACCAATGGGCTGATCAGGGGGCCGCAACCAAACAGGCTACCGTTCATTTAACCAAGGACGTGATTTACCCGGTGAAACTGGAATATTATGAATCAGCCGGTCTTGCTGAAATGAAAATGGGATATAAATTGCTTGGATTTAATGATTCTCCGGCTGTTCTTGCAGCCAAAAATGCTGAAGTGGCCATCGTTTGCATCGGTTTCGACAGCAATACCGAGGGTGAAGGTTTTGACCGGCCTTTTCAGTTGCCAAATTACCAGGACAGTTTGGTAAATGCCATTTCAAGAGTAAATCCGAATACCATTGTAATCCTGAATGCGGGCGGAAATGTGGCAACTGCAAGCTGGATAGGAAATGCAAAAGCATTGATTCATGCCTGGTATGCCGGTCAGGAAGGTGGAACTGCCGTTGCTGAGGTTTTATTTGGCATAACCAATCCTTCCGGAAAGTTACCTGCCACTTTCGAGAAAAAATGGGAAGACAACCCTGTTTTTAACAGCTATTACGATCCTGACAACAATAAACGAGTCACTTATTCTGAAGGTTTATTGGTGGGATACCGTTATTACGACACTAAAAATGTGGAACCGCTGTACCCGTTTGGTTTCGGTTTATCGTACACGAGCTTCGTTTACAGTAATTTACGTATCACTCCTGAAAATACTGACGAACCTAATTCTGTTCAGGTTAGTTTTGATATTTCCAATTCAGGAGGCAGGGCAGGTGCAGAAGCGGCGCAACTTTACATTAGTCAGCCTGGAGCAAAAGTTGCCCGGCCCGATAAAGAACTGAAAGGATTTTCCAAAGTATTTTTAACGCCAGGCGAAACGAAAACGATCACGCTCAAACTGGATAGCGCTTCCTTTTCATACTTTAAAGAAAAGAAGAATGCTTTTGGATATGATTCCGGAGTATTTGAAATTCAGGTTGGCGCTTCATCCCGCGATATCCGCCTGAAAGGCTCACTGGCTTTGACAATAAAGGATATTACGGCTCCTCAAATTGTGATCTTATCGCCGGTTAATAAATCGTCGGAAGCTAAAATAACAAATACTTTCTCGATGACTTTTACCGAACCAGTTTACTTTAATTCGGATAAAGTCATCCGGATAAAGGATTACCTAACCGACAAATTAGTTGAGAACGTTAACGCTGCAACCCTGAAGGGAATGGGAACCAATACCCTGACTTTTACAAACAATATTGCCCTTAAAACGGGGGTTAGGTATTACATCGATATGGATATGGAAACTTTTCTGGATTACAGCGACAATTCCTTTTCAGGTATTTTAGATAAGGAAATCTGGAATTTCACGGTTACCGTTACTGAAGCGCAAAATCTTAAGGATCAGGAAGCTGCTTTGAATTTTTATCCCAATCCTGCAACAAGTCAGATCATCATGGAAAACCTTCCGGTCAGTGAGTTCCCTACCCCAATTGAATTGCTTGATCTGACGGGCCGAAAAGTGGATGCTTTTATATTGCCGGTGAATCAAACCAAATATGAATATAATTGTGCCAGGCTGAAATCCGGAATTTACATGATCAGGGTTTCAACACCATCCGGTAATCTGCTTAAGAAACTGGTAAAAAACTAATTGATATGAGATTAATTTTCCTCGTTGCAGCTTTCATTGCTGTATCTGTTTTGCAGGTATTTTCGCAAAACGATTCAAAATTAACCGATTCAACTAATTCTGTTCGCGAACATCTGCTGATGGATTTCGGCTGGAAGTTTATTTTTGGGCAATGGGGCAGTTTCGAAAACGATTTTAAAAGCGGTACCAGTTACTTTACTTATTTTGCGAAAACCGGTTACGGCGATGGCCCTGCCTCTTCAAATTTCGATGATCGTGCCTGGCGTTCGCTTGATCTGCCGCACGATTGGGCTGTTGAGCTTCCTTTTTCAGGAGAAGCAAGTCACAGTCATGGTTACAAAACGGTGGGCTGGAAATATCCGGAAAACAGTGTGGGTTGGTATCGGAAATCATTTTCAATTCCTGAAAGCGATCTCGGTCGGAGAATCAGCGTTCAGTTCGATGGTGTCTTCCGAAATTCAATCGTTTGGGTCAACGGCTTCTACCTGGGTCACGAGCAAAGTGGCTATGCCGGTTTTGAATATGACCTTACCGATTACCTGAACTACGGCGGAAACAATGTAATTACGGTCAGGGTTGATGCCGCTTTGGAGGAAGGCTGGTTTTATGAAGGCGCCGGAATTTATCGCCATACCTGGCTCAACAAAACAAATCCTTTGCACATAGCGCAAAATGGCATCTTTGCTTCTTCCGAAATGGATGTTCAAAATGCGGTGGTGACCGCACGGACAACCATCCAAAACGATGGAAAAGATGTTCGGAATTTCAGGATTGAGCAACAATTAGCAGATGCAAAAGGAAATACAATTGCCTCCGGAACGGTTGAGAATCTCAGTTTGAAGCCAGTTGTTTCGCAGGAGTATTTCTGCAAAATAAAGGTGACCAATCCGAATTTGTGGTCGCCGGATTCGCCTTATCTGTATAAACTGAAAACCAAAGTCATATCCGGCGAAAATGTCATCGATCAGCATGAAACGAATATTGGTATCCGCACGATTCGTTTTACCGCCAATGAAGGTTTTTTTCTGAACGGCAAACATTTGAAATTATTGGGAACCAACAATCACCAGGATCATGCCGGCGTTGGATGCGCCATCCCGGATGCCTTGCAGGAATTCCGGATTGCACAACTGAAATCCATGGGCAGCAATGCTTACCGCTGCTCGCACAACCCACCAACTCCGGAATTGCTTGATGCCTGCGACAAACTTGGCATGTTGGTAATCGACGAAAACCGTTTGCAGGGAATCAATCAGGAACATTTCGATTTGCTGAAACGAATGATTGTGCGCGACCGAAATCATCCGAGCGTAATTACCTGGTCGCTGGGAAACGAAGAATGGGCGATTGAAAGCAATATTAAAGGCGCACGGATTACCGAAACCATGCAGCGTTTTGCACAAACTATTGATTCAACGCGCCGTTTCAATGTGGCCATCAGTGGTGGTTGCGGCAATGGTTCGTCCACAACGATTGATATGATGGGTTTTAACTACCTGTCTCAGTGTAATATCGACGAATTTCACACGAAATTTCCAAATCAGCCCGGCATTGGCACCGAAGAAACAACTGGTTGCGGTACCCGAGGCATTTATGAAGACGATAAAACAAACGGACATATGGCGCAGTTCGATCGTTCCGGAGGAGTTTCAATTGAGCGGGGATGGAAGTTTTATGACGAACGATCATGGCTTTCAGGAATTTTCTTTTGGACAGGTTTCGACTATAGAGGCGAACCCAATCCGCTTTCGTGGCCGGCTGTCAGTTCCGAATTTGGTATTCTGGATGCCTGTGGGTTTCCAAAAGATACCTATTATTATTTGAAATCGTGTTGGACCGGCGAACCGGTTTTGCATATTTTGCCGCATTGGAATCTGCCTGATGGACAGACAGGTTGGAAAGGTCAGGAAGGCAAAGATATCAGCGTTTGGGCATACAGCAATTGCGATCAGGTGGAACTTTTCCTGAATAAAAAGAGTTTGGGAAAGAAGGCAATGCCAAAGAACGGACATCTCGAATGGACCGTAAAATATAGTCCCGGAACTTTGCTGGCTAAAGGATTTAAAAGTGGTAAAGAAATTATCAAAAGTCAGGTTGAAACCACCGGAAATTCTGCTGCAATCCAGCTTATTCCGGATCGGAATTCGATCAAAGCTGACGGTGAAGACGTTTCTGTAGTTACTGTCCGCATCAACGATGCCAAAGGTTTGAATGGACCAACAGCAAGCGATGAAGTAACTTTCAAACTGGAAGGTCCGGGAAAAATTATAGGCGTGGGCAATGGCGATCCGGCCAGTCACGAACCGGATCGATTTGTTGAAAAGGTTTCATCGGTAAAAATATTGAAATTGAGCGAGCTTGTTTTGAAAAGCCTCGAATCGTGGCCATCAGTTGCTGCAACAACCAATGAATCGGATTGGAAACTTGCTTTCAGGAACAACCGAAACGAGAATTGGAAAATCTATAAAGATTCGCTGATCGCCTTGCGCGGTTCGTTTGAACTTACTGATTTGACCGACAAAACTGTTATCAACCTTTTCGCAAAGAGTATAGTGGAAGGTCAGACTATTTCTGTTAACGGTCATTTACTGGCATCGAATCTCCGGCGCAATGACAACCAGTCGTATAAGCTTGACCCGGCTACTCTTAAAAAAGGGAAAAATGAATATGTGGTTGTCGGAAAGCGGTTCAAAAAACGATCGGAATGGGACGAACCCAATACAAATCCGGGTGTCATTCAGGTAGTTGTTCCAGCTGAAGTCTGGAAACGCAAAGCGTTTAACGGACTGGCTCAGGTGATTGTGAAATCGACCAAGAGGGCCGGGGAAATTACACTGGTTGCAACTTCCGGAGGATTGACTGCTGGAACATTAAAAATTACTTCAACAAGTGCGACTTCAAGGCCAACAACCGAAGATGTGGTAAAATAGGATTTGTGCCTCCTGTTTTATTGTCGACAGAAATATTTTGGTAAATTTGGAACTATCAACTAAACAATTACATCTCATGAAACAAATCTTCCTTTCAGCACTGATCTTAATCCTGTCAGTTAGCCTTTTACATGCTGAAAAATGGCAAAAGGTTGAGTTTAAAAATAAAGAACAGGATAAAAAAGTTGAGGTGTATGTTGATGGGAAATTTTTCACGGCATACATTTATCCGGATAATATGGAAAAACAGTCGCTTTACCCGATTGTAAGTGCCTCCGGAAAAACAATTACCCGCGGTTATCCTTTAAATCCGAGACCTTTTGAGCGCACCGACCATCCTCATCATGTGGGTTTGTGGTTTAATTTCGGTAGTGTAAATGGTCTGGATTTCTGGAACAATTCGTTTGCCATCAAGCCGGAAGATAAACCCAAATACGGTACGGTGAAATTCAAAAGTATCGTTTCTGAAAATCCTGAAAAAGGTGAATTGGTCACTGCGTCAGAATGGGTTGATGTGAATAACAAGGTGCTTTTGAACGAAGAATCTACCTTTACTTTCTCCGGATCGACCAATCTGCGAACAATCGTACGGACAACCAAACTGACCGCTGTTCAGGAAGTTATTTTCAATGAAAACAAGGAAGGATTGCTCGGTATGCGTGTCGATCGTGCATTTGAAGAACCAGCCACGAAACCTGAAAAATTTCTGGATGCCAACGGAATTGAGACCGAAGTTCCGGTACTGAATAATGATGGAGTAAATGGTGTTTACCGGAATGCCGAGGGTCTGAAAGGTGGCGAGGTATGGTCAAAAAGAGCACCTTGGGTTGCTCTTCGCGCTGTGAAAGAAGGAGAAGTACTTACCATTGTAATCCTTGATAATCCAAAGAATGCGAATTATCCGGCATGGTCACATGCCCGTGGTTATGGCTTATTTGCAACAAACAACCTGGGAGGCCGCGTTTTTGATAAAAATACTGCTGAGGTGAAAGTTGTACTGAAGCCGGGCGAAACTATTGTGTTTAAACACAAGGTAGTTATCGGCGGTGATCTGACTGATGCTGAAATTAACGGAATGGCAAAAGACTTCAAATAGGAATTGCCACTTTCCCTGTTTTCTGCCACAAAGACCCAAAGACTCCGGAATTTAAGAATCCAAAGATTCTAATGTTCTCAACTTTGTGCAACTTCGTGTCTTGGCGTCTTAGTGGCATTTCAACTTTAGATAGAAAATTTGAATCAGATTCCGGGTATTTAGCGAAGAAACTCCCAAACTGCATCCATGAAAAGCTGCGGTTGTTCGGCATGCAGCCAATGGCCGGCATCAGGTATTTCAACAATTTTTGCTTCAGGGTAAATTCTGCAGATGGATGGGTAATCATTCGGAAGAATATAGTTTGAATTGGCTCCCTTGATAAATAAAACCGGATAACTGAGTATCGGAATACGGTCATCGAACCAGCGGGCATTCACTCCCTTGATTATTTCATCGAGGTTATCATACAAAACCGGAACATTCAGGAGCCATTCGAATTGATGGTTTTCCTTATTCCGGTGTACATTTTTTAGCAAGAATTGTACAATCTGAACATTGTCGATACGTTCGAGCAGGAAAATCTCCACCTGTTTCCGGGATTCAATTTTGCTGAAATCGATTTCGAGCATGGCCCGTAAAATGTTGTTGTGCAGGTAATACTGGCTTTCGTCGTTCAAGAGGAAATAATCTTTCGGAGCAATATCAACAACGATCAGTTTTTCAATGTGTTCAGGGTAATCAGCAGCAAAATTCATGGCTGTCTTTCCTCCCATGCTATGACCCATTACAATCGCTTTTCCGATTTTATGCTGTTCGAAGAATTCAGCTAAATCATTCTTCATGGCTTCGAAAGTGTGTACTTCCGAATTGGGCGATCGCCCGTGATTGCGCTGATCAACGGAGAAAACCTGGTATCTGGCAGAAAGTTTCTTTGCCACCGTCAACCAGTTATCGGATGAACCATAAAGTCCGTGAATAATCACAATGGGGGTTCCGGTGCCTTCAACCCGGTAAAACAATTTCATATGGATTTATTGCAAACAGTAAAGGTAATCCTGAATTGTGGCTCGCAGTCCCATGTAAAGCGCATCAGCAATGAGAGCATGGCCGATGGACACTTCATCGAGATATTGCACATGGTCGTGGAAGAATCGCAGATTTTTCAGGCTTAAATCGTGACCGGCATTGACTCCTAATCCAAGCTGATGAGCGAGTTTCGCAGCTTCTTTGAATGGGGCAACGGCTCGAATCGGATCAATCGTGTATCCTTTTGCAAAGGATTCGGTATAGAGTTCAACCCGGTTGGCACCTGCTTCCATCGCACCTTCAATGGCTGATAATTCCGGATCAACAAAAATTGAAGTCCGGATTCCTTCGGCCTTAAAACGGGAAACCACTTCTTTCAGGAACGATAAATGTGCCTGAGTATCCCAGCCATGATCGGAAGTGAGCTGGGTAATGGAATCGGGTACCAGTGTTACCTGATGTGCCTTTACGGCAATCACCAATTGGATGAAATCTTCGGTAGGATAGCCTTCAATGTTAAATTCAGTGGTAATATGGGCACGAATGTCATAAACATCCTGACGGGTGATATGCCGTTCATCGGGCCTTGGATGAATTGTAATTCCCTGAGCTCCAAATTTTTGACAGTTAATTGCAGCTTCCAGAACATTAGGTGTGTTTCCTCCCCTTGAATTTCGTAATGTTGCTATTTTGTTTATATTTACACTTAGTCTGGTCATAATCTGATTTTAAAAGGTGCAAGTTACAATTTAGATTTGATACGGAGTATATTGAAATTTCAAAAAGGATGATTGCAAAAGACCTTATATCTGAAGTTGTTCCGGCTTTACGGCTGACCGATACCGGTCAGAAGGCTTTGAACTGGATGGAAATTTTCCGGATTTCACATTTGCCTGTTGTTGACGGCACTAAACTGATTGGATTAATCTCGGACAAAATTATATACGATCTGAATATTCTGGATCAACAGGTAGGAGATTATGCCGAACATTTGCTTTCGCCTCATATACATGTCAATCAGCATATTTACGAAGTTCTATCTGTTGTATCAATACTCAAACTTACTGCTCTTCCGGTACTTAATCTTCATCATGAATACTGCGGAGTAATCACTGTATTGGATTTATCTAAGAAATTCACCGATTTGGTTGCGGTTAATGAGCCTGGTGGGGTTATTGTGCTTGAATTAAATTCAATTGACTATTCACTTTCACAGATTGCACAGATTGTAGAAGGTAACGATGCCAAAATCCTGAGTTTTTATATCAGCCAGTCGCATGAAACAAAGATGATGACTGTTACCCTGAAGATTAATGTCATAGATTTATCTGCAATTATTCAGACCTTTGTGCGATACGATTACAACATCAAGGCCGTTTATATGGATGAGTCGATCATTCAGAATTTATATGACGACCGCTTTGATCAGTTGATGAAGTTTATGAATATCTAATTTCCAGCATTAAACATTCATTCATGAAGATAGCATTATACGGACTGTCCATAAATCCGGATTTTTTTGAAGAATTAACCAGACTTTTTGATTTGTTTCAGGAGAAGCAAATTGATTGTATCATTTACCGGCCTTTCCTTGAATACCTCCGGCAGGATTGCGAAATTCATCCTGAAATTTCGGGCACGTTTGAGAATGGCAACGATTTGCCCGAGGATGTTTCGTTTTTATTGAGCATCGGAGGCGATGGCACTATGCTGAAGTCCTTTATTACGGCCAAACACTGGTCGATTCCATTGGTCGGGATCAATTCCGGACGGCTTGGCTTTCTTTCAGATATTTCGCGCGATGAGATTGAAAAGGCATTAAATGATATTCTGGATGGCAATATCATTATCGACGAACGAACGGTGCTTGAACTGGAGATAGTTAATAACGGGCAATCTGAATTTCAATATGCACTTAACGAGATCACAGTTACCAAGCTCGATTCTTCGGCAATGATTAATATTCATGCCTATATAAACGACGAATACCTGAATACCTACTGGGCTGATGGGCTGATTATTGCAACTCCTACTGGTTCTACGGCTTATTCGCTTAGCGTTGGCGGCCCAATTCTGACACCTGATTCAGAAAATTTTGTAATCAGTCCGATTGCACCTCACAATCTGACTGTCAGACCATTGGTGGTTCCTGATCATCATTCAATTACCCTTCAGGTTGAAGGTCGCGGACTTCAATTTCTCACTTCGGTCGATTCACAGTTTGAGGCTATAAACTTCCCGGTATTGCTGAAGATCCGTAAGGCTCCATTTAAAGTGAAGACAATCAGGCTTAAGGATCATACTTTCTTTACTACGCTTCGGAATAAACTGATGTGGGGTGTTGATAAACGTAATTAATTTCTCCCTGAGCTTAACAATTTTTAACCTCTATTTGGGTTTTATAATATGCATCAGGCATGGATATATCAGAATTGTATTACTTTTGTAACGCTTGAAAGGTGTTATGTTCAGAGTGTAAATGATAGTGTATGAATGTTTTATAGCGATTTAAACCCTTTCAAAATTGGATTTCGATGAAGCAAATATTGGCAATTTTTCTAATTGGATTTCTGGCAATTGAAGCGTTTGGACAACCCAGCGTCGATATCGGTATTTTTGGAGGAGCCGGCACCTATTTTGGTGACATGACAAAAATTGATTTTGGGAAATCGGTTAATCCGGCATACGGAGGTTTTGTAAGGTATAATTTTAACCCACGGTTTGGCCTGAGGTTTAATGTGGTTAATGGAACTATTGGTGCTGAAGGCAATTTTGATAAGGAATTATGGAAATTCAGTAAAAATGTGATGGACATATCACTTTTATTTGAGTTTAATTACCTTAAATACATTGTTGGTGATAAGATCACTCCCTGGTCGACCTTTATATTTTTTGGCTTAGGTTTACAGACTTATAATTACGAAATGAATCAGGTTAAATTGACGCCAATTGTAGATCCGACATACTTTGCTAAAGCCGATTTTTCAGGACCTGTAATGTCACCCACGATTCCTTTCGGATTGGGTGTAAAATACAACTTAAGCAAACGCTGGGGAATTGGATTGGAAGGTGGTTTAAGGAAAACATTCTCCGATAAACTGGATGACCTGGACGATCCGATGAGTTATTCATATTCGAATTTAAATACGCCACCGGTTGATGTTCAGGTGAAATATACCGATCAGTGGCACAATAATGACTGGACAGCTTATGCCGGAATTCATTTGGTTTATAAGTTAATATACGGGAATAAGGAATGGGATCTCCGGACTCCGCGAAATCGAATGATAGACTGGGGCATCTGGAATAGCATTCGCAGACAATAGATTGATTATAGAATACCATATTAGGGGTTTATAAAAACCGGTAAGTGATAGTTTAAACGATAGAAATGTTATTTAAAGACAAACTAATAAGCGACAGAATACCAAAGCATGTAGCCATTATAATGGATGGAAACGGACGTTGGGCTGCACAATCCGGGAATGAACGAACTTTTGGACACGAACACGGTGTTGAAGCTGTTCGCTCGGTTGTGGCTGGTGCCGGCGAAATTGGAGTGCAATATCTCACACTTTATGCTTTTTCTACTGAAAATTGGTCACGCCCAAAAGACGAAGTAGATGCCCTGATGGGACTTTTAGTTCAGGTTATTTCAGACGAAACAGACGAGTTGCAGAAAAGCAACGTACGACTTCGGGTCATCGGTGATATAAAAAGCCTTCCTCAAAATGTTCAGGAAAAATTAGCATGGTCGATTGAAAAACTAAACTCATCAACTGGACTAACGCTGGTCCTGGCATTGAGCTACAGTTCAAAATGGGAAATTACAGAAGCCGTGAAACGAATAGCAGAACAGGTAAAACTAGGAAAAATAGAACCCTCAGAAATTGACAATGAACTGATGGATCGTTTCATGAATACATCGGAAATGCCTGATCCTGAATTATTAATACGTACAAGTGGCGAATGCCGGATCAGCAATTTTTTATTGTGGCAGATTGCATACAGCGAATTATATTTTACGCCTAAATTGTGGCCCGATTATCGAAAGGAAGATTTATTTGAGGCTATTTATGACTTTCAGAACAGGGAAAGAAGGTTTGGTAAAACGAGTCAACAATTAGTAAGCTAATTCAATTAGAATAGAATGCATAAAATAAAATTGTTCATTATTCTGCTGTTATTCAGTGCAAAAGCTTTTTCGCAGGAAGCTGTAACCGACAGCACAAACTTTTCCATTTATTATTCAAGTCCAAAGGAATATGTAATTGCGGGAATTGCTATCGATGGAATACGCTATTTGGATACACAGGTCTTGATTTCGATTTCAGGTCTGAATGTTGGCGATAAAATTATGATTCCTGGTGATGCGATTACCAATTCAATCAAAAAACTTTGGAATCACGGTTTGTTTTCGGACGTTAAAATTACCGCTGATAAAATAATTGGCGATAACATTTGGCTGAAGATTAGTTTGCAGGAACGCCCCCGGTTGGCAGCTGTGAATTTTAGCGGTGTAAGTAAATCGGAAAAAGATGATATTACCAAAAAAGTATTACTTCTGAAGGGCAGTCAGGTTACCGATAATCAGGTGAATACTGCAAAAAAAATAATCAAGAACCTTTTTCTTGAGAAAGGATTTTTAAACACTGAAGTGAATATTATTCAGCGGGATGACACCACTCAGAACAACAGTGTCATTCTCGATATCAATGTGGATAAAAAGGCAAAAGTTAAAATCAGGGATATTGTTTATCATGGTAATAAGAATCTGAAAACTATGGTTTTAGATCATTCAATGAAAAAAACCAAAGCTAAAAAGATCATGAATTTTTTCAGTTCAAAGAAATTCCTGTCTGAAAAATTTGCAGAGGACAAAATTAACCTCATTAAAAAGTACAATGAAAATGGTTATCGGGATGCAACCATCTTAAAAGATTCGATAACAAAACTTGCCAAGGACAGGGTTCGGCTCGATATTTGGCTGGATGAAGGAAACAAATATTTCTTCAGAGATATCAAGTGGGTTGGTAATACAGTTTATCCGTCAGATTACTTGAATGCTTTTTTGGGAATTAAAAAGGGCGATGTTTTTGATCAGAAATTATTGGACAAACGCACCAAAAATGATGAGGATGCTGTGAGCAGTGTTTATCTCGATCATGGATATTTGTTTTTTAATTTGTCTCCAATAGAGACTCATATAACAGCCGATTCAATTGATTTCGAGATGCGTATTTATGAAGGACGACAGGCAACCATCAATAAAATTGGGATTTCAGGAAATACCAAAACCAACGAACATGTTGCCCGACGCGAGCTTCGGACACTGCCCGGCGATCTATTCAGTAAAACAGATATTATCCGGACCGTTAGGGAGTTGTCACAATTAGGTCACTTTGACCCTGAGGCAATTAACCCGGATGTTAAGCCTCACCCTGAAAGCGGAACGGTGGATATTAATTATGGATTGGTAGAAAAGGCAAATGACCAGATCGAACTCTCAGGAGGTTGGGGTGCAGGAATGTTCGTAGGAACAGTCGGTTTGAAATTCTCCAATTTTTCGGTTCGGAATATTTTCAACAAAGAAGCCTGGAGGCCACTGCCAACTGGCGATGGACAAGCGTTGGCTCTCAGGGCGCAAACCTCAGGACAATATTATAAATCCTACAGTCTGACTTTTACTGAGCCTTGGTTCGGTGGTAAAAAGCCAAATTCATTTACCATATCGTTATCTCACTCAAGAGTAAATTATTCGGCAAACAATTCCATGTCGAGTGCATATAGCAATCCGTATGGTGGTTATGGCAGCGGATATGGCAGTGGTTATGGGAGCGGTTACGGCAGTGGATATGGTAGCGGTTACGGCAGTGGTTACGGAAATTATTATGGTTCAGGTTCCTATGACTATGGAACGAATTATTCCTATAGTTCTACCTCATCTGCTACTGATCAGATTCAGACCACTTCAGCAGCTGCAGTCGGTTACGGTTACCGCTTAACCTGGCCGGATGATTATTTCACGATGTATCACGAACTGTCTTTTCAGCATTACGAACTGCAAAATATGGCAGGTTATTATTATTTCCTGAATGATGGAACTGGCAAAGGAAATGGAGGTTTTAACAATTTCAGTTTTAAAACTGCATTCGGTCGGAACTCAATGGATCAGCCATTGTACACCCGTCGCGGATCAAATATTTCACTTTCGCTTCAATTTACACCACCATATTCACTCATTAACGGGGTTGATTACAGTAATCCGGCTTTAACCAACGAACAACGGTACAAATGGATTGAATACCATAAATGGATGTTTAAAGGTGACTGGTATTCACCACTTTCGAAAGATACCAAATTGGTTCTGCATACCAAGTTTGAATATGGTTTTCTGGCACATTACAACAAATACCGTCAATCGCCATTTGAAGGATTTAGGGTGGGAGGTTCAGGTATGTCAGGATATAATCTCTACGGAAGTGATATCGTTTCATTGCGTGGATACAAGGATTATAGTTTGAGCAGGTCTCAGGGATCGAATATTTACAACAAGCTTTCAATGGAAGTCAGGTATCCGGTTATTCTAAAACCATCTTCAACGATTTATTTGCTTACATTTTTGGAAGCAGGAAACGCATGGAACAATTTTGAAGATTATAATCCATTCAAACTTCACCGTTCTGCAGGTGCCGGAGTCCGGATCTTTCTGCCGATGTTTGGTTTGATGGGAATCGATTGGGGATATGGATTCGATAAGGTGGTGGGTCAATCCGATGCCGCCGGAAGCCAGTTCCACTTTGTTATCGGGCAACAATTTTAAACCGATTAATTTTGGTCTGGTATTTGCTAAACCTCAAAAAAACAATTTAAAATATGACATCATGAGGAAACTGGTTATTATCACAGGAATTTTAATGATTGCAGCGGCAACTTCTTTTGCTCAGAAATTTGCCTTCGTCGACTCCGAGTATATTCTGGGAAATATTCCCTCCTATAAAGCAGCTCAGGAGCAGTTGGATCAGCTTTCAGCCCAGTACCAGAAAGAGCTTGAATCGATGCATGCCGAAACAGAACAGATGTACAAAGACTTTCAGGCAGAAAGTGTATTGCTTTCGGACGAAATGAAACGGAAACGCGAAGATGTGATTATCTCAAAGGAAAAGGAATACAAAGAGTTACAGCGTAAATATTTCGGACGCGATGGTGATTTGTTTAAGAAACGGCAAGGCTTGGTGAAACCTATACAGGACGATATATTTAAAGCCATTCAGGATATTTCAACTGAAGGGAATTATGCCGTCATTTTCGACAAAGCAAACGGGATTACTTTAATTTTCACCAATCCTAAATTTGATCTTTCCGATCAGGTTTTAGCTAAACTTGGATATAAAAATTAATATTATAATTTTGTCACGTTAAAAATTTAATCTAAAAAGTATGAAAAGTGTTTTCAAAATTTGTGTTTTAGGAATGCTGTTACTTTCAGCAGGGTTTGCCAATGCCCAGACTCCAAAATTCGGTCATATCGATTTGCAGGCTCTCATTCAGATTATGCCTGAAAGAGCCGTTGCAGAAAAACAATTTACTGCCTATCAAAAAGAGCTTGAAGATGCTCTGGGCATCATGCAAAAGGAATTCCAGACCAAATACGTGGAATATGCTGCAAAAAAAGATTCTTTGTCTGAAACCATTCGGAAAATGAAAGAAGAAGACTTGAATTCAATGAACGAACGCATTCAAACTTATCAGTCAAGTGCACAACAACAACTTCAGACCAAACAGAGTGAACTGTTGAAACCTGTGTTTGATAAAGCTGATAAGGCAGTTAAAACAGTTGGAGCAGAAAAAGGCCTGATCTACGTATTCGATATGAGCTCCAGATCTATCCTTTACAATTCAAAAGAAAGTTTGGATTTGATGCCTTTTGTTAAAGCTGAATTAGATAAAATACCTGCATTAGATAAAGCGCCTGAAGCTGAGAAAAAGGCAGCTCCGGCTCCTGCAAAAAAATAAGTTTAGCTAAATCATTTTGAAAGCCATCTTTTAAAGATGGCTTTTTTTATTTTTGTTAAAACTGATTTTCAAATGACTTCCAAATTTCAACCCATTGGAGTTTTCGATTCGGGATATGGTGGTTTAACCATCCTGAAAGAGTTCCTGAACGACCTTCCCGGATACGATTTTATTTATCTGGGCGATAATGCCCGTGCTCCTTATGGTTCACGTTCATTTGAGGTAGTTTATGAATATACACTTCAGGCTGTAAATAAGCTTTTCGAAATGGATTGCCCTTTGGTTATTCTGGCCTGTAATACGGCATCAGCCAAAGCATTGAGAAACATTCAGCAAAACGATTTGCCAAAAATGGATCCTGAACGACGGGTTTTGGGTGTTATCCGGCCGGCAGTCGAATCCATTGGCAAATATACCCGAAATGGTCATGTTGGAATACTTGGAACAGTCGGGACTGTTCTGTCTGATTCATATCCCATTGAACTCAAAAAGTGGGCTGGCGAGAGTGTTTTTCAAACAACCCAGGAGGCATGCCCGATGTGGGTTCCTTTGGTTGAAAACAATGAAATGGATACGCCGGGAGCTGAATATTTTGTATCGAAGAATATCGCCAGTTTGCTTGCTGCTGATCCTGAAATTGATGCTATCATTTTGGGATGCACACATTATCCATTACTCTTGCCTGTAATTGAGAAATTTGTACCTGAAGGCGTACAATTACTCGAACAGGGTAAAGTGGTAAGCGCTAAATTGGTTGAATACCTGAACCGTCATCCGGCGATGGATGAGAAATTATCGAAATCCGGATTGGTTAAATATTATACGACCGAAAATGTGGAGGTATTCGAAAAGAATGCGACTAATTTTATTGGTAAAATTATCAGAAGCGAGAAGCTGATTTTAAAATAGAAAAGCTGTTTACCAAAGCTTTTCCGGATAAATTCCCTGATCGGTTAATTTTTGAATCTGTTCGACAACAAAAGGTTTATCTTCTTTATAAGTAACTCCAAACCAGGGTGATTCAGCTTTCAATACTTCAACATTAGCTTGTCCTTGATTTATCATTTCAAAAACCACAAATGGAATGTAGAATTCAGATTTTGGCTGATTAATGTTTGCGGTTAAAAAATCAACGAATTGGCTTTCAATGTTTCCAAATACAGAAGGCTGAAATCCCCAGAAATTCATCGAAACTGTTTCTTTTCCGGTCAGTTCAACAGTTTGCTGATTTTCCGATTCGCATAATATATGCTTTTCTTCCTGTCTGATTTTATGAGTTTCGGTGATTTTTGTCAATTGCTTATTTTCGTCAGTAACGCAAATTCCCCTCGAAACGGAACCGAATTCAGACAAGGTGTTGTCCAATTGATAACCAACCATCGCATAGTTGTCGCCCGATACTGATTGAGATAAATATTTGGCAACAACCTGATATGCTTCAGCTCCATAAAAATCATCGGCATTGATAGCGGCAAACGGCTCAGAAATTACATCTTTGGCCATTAAAACCGCATGTCCGGTACCCCAGGGTTTTTCCCGACCTTCGGGAAGGTCAAAACCTTCGGGCAGTTTATTAACTTCCTGATAAACGTATTCAATCTCTATTTTTCCGGCAAGTTTTGACTCAAAACGGTCTTTGAATTCCTCAGCAAAACTTTCACGAATGACAAATACTACTTTGCCAAATCCTGCCCTGATAGCATCAAAAACCGAATATTCAAGTATGGTTTCTCCATTTGGTCCAACAGGTTCAACTTGTTTGAGACCGCCAAAACGGCTTCCCATGCCAGCAGCTAAAATTAACAGGGTTGGTTTCATAATCATATCTTTTGGATGGTTTGAATTTTGATTTCGGCCAAAATTACACTTTTCCTGCAAATCTCAAATCAGGTAAAGGTCTGAAACGGAAAAAGGATGCCGATAAGACATCCTTTTTCCGTTTATTTCAGTTTTGAGAGTATATTTCAGGTTCGTTTATCAGGCTTTCTTTGCTATTGATTTCTCGTAGAAGCCTCTTAAATTAACGGTTACAATTCCATAGATCATCCCGATTGCGCAGTATGTTAAAATGGTTATTGCCGATGAAGTCATAGTTGAACCCGGGTAAAGTTTCCCAAATGCAAAGAATACTGCAGATGAAACAAATAATGCAGGAACAAAATCAAAAAGAGAAGGTGCTCTTTCGACTGCACACATAGGTATTACCACAACTAAAACTGCCAGAGGCAAAGCCCAGAAGCCGGTGGCACTAAATATGCCTACCAAATAAATAATTGTTACTGCGGCAATGATACCCATCACATAGCCCAAAAAAGTGCGAAGTCCTCCCTTAAAAGTTCCGCCAGCAAGGAAATACATGGCCCAGGCCTGAAACGTAACCCAGCCAAATCCTCCTTTATCAGAGATTGGCATGAAAGAATTAAGTAACTGATCGATTACAATAAACGAAGCAGCCAGTGCAGCAATGAATACGGGGATTACAATAAATTTTTTAAAATCCATAAGGTTTTAGATTTAGTGGTTTACATTAAATTAGTCATTTGGTAAATATAGAAAATATATCAAATAAGATATTTTATTTCCGGTTTTTATTCTTTTTAGAACACCACCAGAAACAAGTATAGCCCGATAAGAATCGAGCTAGTTGTAATGGGTTATATGTTTGCGTTAAAACTTCTAAACCGGGATGGTTTTGAAAATACCTGAGTTGAACATGAACAATTAAGGAACAAGTATTAATCAAAAGCCAGAACGGGTTGCGAACGTCAATATTTTTCAAGAACAATTAATAACTAAGGAACAAGTAGTAATCATTAAAACACTAAAACACAAGTTTGAACAAGAATGTGAACCAGTATTAATCATTAAAACTTTAAAAGAACGATTGTTGCGAACGAACTAATATTTTAATTTTCTGAATATTTCATTTTGCGAAGGATTGCCTGAGCTTTTTGCTGATAGAATCCCGAGTTTTTAGCTATTTCACTAAATTGATTGAAAGCTTTTTTGTCTTCGTTTGTTTGCAGGTAACACAATCCGATATACCAGTCTGCCTGTTCGACGAAAAGGTTGTCTTTATTGATTTTTACGGTATTATATTCCTTGATTGCATTTTGGTATTTTCCTGTTTCCTGGAGCGCTACTCCGGAATAAAAATGGCCTACCATATTGTTCTGATCCCTTGAAACGACTTCTTGAAAAAGGTTCAGCGCAGTATTATAATCCTGGTTATCAAATTTTTGCAGGGCGGCAGTAAGTTTCTGGTCAGTTGTGGAACTTGCAGAACGGTTGATGCCTGTTGTTTGATAGGTGGTGTAAAATTTCTGATACAGTTCGCCCTGCGATGATTGTCTGGATAATAGTCCGGCAATTCCCAGAAGCAGGATGAGCGAGGCAGCAACCGAAGCGAAAACAAACTTCCGGGCTTTAAATTGACCGACAAATGATTGTTCAGTTTGTTTTTCAGCAGCAATTTCGCCTGCAATATTTTGAATTTTGTTTCTCAGGTTCATGACATCATTTTCTTTCAATGCCAGGTCGATGTTACGCATCAGGCTGATCTCATCAGAAAGTTCCTGATTATTGGCTAATTCGGCCTCAAACGATGCGAATTGGTCATCGGAAAGCTCGTTGTACAGGTAGCCTTCAATTTCTTCTATCCTGGAAGATGAGTGGAACTCTGAATTCTGGATTTCAATGAGTGAAGCCCTCAGGTCCATGATGTCATTTTCAGCCCATGCAAGGTCGATATCCCTGATTAGCTGAACATCGTTTGCCAGGCTTGTATTTAGGGCTAATTCTTCTTCAAACTGAGCCCTGGTATCAGAATCCATGCGACCGAATACGTATTCTTCGATCTCTTCGGCTGAAAATTGGTGAGCCGGAACGGTCTGTGCAATTTGTTTTAAATTGGCTCTGATTTCGAGTATGTCGCTTTCTTCGAGCGCATTCTGTACTTCAGAGAAAAGGTTTTCTTCGTAAGCGGAGAAAGATTCCTCGTCACTTACCGGATTTGCATCCGCTGCTTGTTCTTTGTAGAACTGGTGAATGTTTTCCTTACCGGCAATCTGGTGTTGGTAAAGATGTATTTTAGGGAATGAATGTTCTATTTTGCTGATCGCTTCAGAACTTACCTGACGGCTCAGGCTTTCCCATGATGCCAATTCTTCGGATAGACCGAAATTGAATGAATCGAAAGCATTAATATTTTCTGTATCAGATTGATTTTGAACGATATTGTTCAGGTTTTTACGCAGACTGATCAGGTCTTGTTCAGCAATAGCCTGTACTACTTCCAGATGAAGATTAAGTTCATCGGCCAGGTCAGAGTCGATAGCCATCTGGCTTTCGATTTCATTCGATTCAGATTGGGTTAACTCTGCATCGAGATACCGGTCAATTTGCTCAAAATGTTCTGATTTGCGTATCATCTGATTGTTTGTTAGCGTGTTGTGCGACTGTTTCCAGTGCCTGAGGTAATTAAAAAATGAGTGATTGTAAGCTGAAATGTAAAATTAGTTCAGACCAGCATATGAATCAGCCGATTTGCCACCTTTTACTAAAGAAAGTTCTTCTGAGGTTAAAACGTCGAAAGAGAAAGAATCAAAATTTGTTGTTTGGTTGTTCGCAGTTAAAGTTTTCATTTTTTTTGGTTTTAATGATTAATACTGGTTCCTTAATTATTCTTGTTCGATGGTTTATCCCCAGAATCGACAAAAGGTAACCCTGTATTTAGAAAAAAAATGAAAAAATATTTGAATATTATTTTAATGATCTAAATATCAATACGATAAATAAAAATTAAAATTAGAATATTTCCAGAAACAAGTATAGCCCGATAAGAATCGAGCTAGTTGTAATGGGTTATATGTTTGCGTTAAAACTTCTAAACCGGGATGGTTTTGAAAATACCTGAGTTGAACATGAACAATTAAGGAACA
>CAILJH010000093.1 GCA_903834475.1 uncultured Prolixibacteraceae bacterium
AGGAGAGCATTGATATTAATAAACTGGCGGAGGAACTTATCGAACTCGACAAACAAATAACAGAAACTGATCATACGATTGCCGGTTTTTGCCTTGAACTGGGGATTGCCTCACCGTTTAAAATTTCCAAATTATGACAGAAAAACCGACAAACGAAATACTTATTTACCAAACCACTAATGGGAAAATTAAAATTGATGTTCATCTGGTTGATGAAACCGTTTGGCTTACACAGGCACAAATGGCTCAATTATTTAACAAAGGCAGAACTACCATTACCGAACATATTCAAAACATCTTCAAAGAAGGAGAATTGGATGAGAATTCAGTATGTCGGAATTTCCGACATACTGCCGATGATGGTAAAAATTACGACACCAACTATTATAACCTCGATGTCATCATATCGGTTGGTTACAGAGTGAAATCTCAACAAGGCACACAATTTCGTATCTGGGCAACCCAACGTCTCAAAGAATACATTGTCAAAGGTTTTTCATTGAACGATGATCGTTTTAAAAGCGGCAGCTCGATGAACTATTTCAATGAGTTGCAAGAGAGGATTCGTGAAATTCGTTTGTCTGAACGGTTTTTCTATCAGAAAATCAAGGACATTTACACAACCAGCATTGATTATAACCCCAAAGACGAAAGAACGATTGACTTTTTCAAAATCGTGCAAAACAAGCTTCTATGGGCCATCAGCCGGCTTTTGCCGAAACGATGGCACAGCAGCATAAACCGATGTATATGGCCGATTGGATCAATAAAATAGACGATATTTTGCGACTCAACGGAAGGGAACTACTTACACACGCGGGAAAAATAAGCCACGAAATGGCTTTGCAAAAGTCAAATCAGGAATTTGAAAAATATCAGGAAGATCAACGGAAAGTTTCTAAAGAGGCAAGTTTGCGGGAAATAGAAGAAGACATTAAGCTGTTGAAAAAACCGGGGAAATGAAAATGGTTCATATCAGATAAACTGCCTATCCCTTTCGGTCAAGTATGAACCAAGCTTATCTTGGATTCTTATACTCAACCCTGACAAACCGGAATAAACCAGCCCCGGAGGGGCGTTATCTTTGTAGATGGGATTGCCTCAGATTCAAAGCCCCATAGGGCGACATTGTTGTATGGATTTATACCGCAGCTACGCTGCTTTGATGACCTGATCCGCCGGGATGAGATAAATGTGGCGTACATTCTGAAATTACTGGCAAATCTCAAAGGCAGCAACCAGGAACAAAGGCGCAAAGAGATCATTGACCTGATTGCCGGCGAAGCACATTTGCGCAGCAAACGGGAACTGATTGAGAAATTTATCCAGGAAAATTTACCGCTGGTTGCAGATGTCGATGACATCCCGGAAGCTTTTGACAGATTTTGGAACGAAGAGCAGATTAATGCGTTTAAAACGGTGTTGGAACGGAAGACGGTTGGGGATAGGATACTGAGCAAGATTTTGAGGTTTGTTGAAACGTTTATAAACGGGATTGCGGGTAGTTGAATTGACAGGACAGCTTCCGATAAGGGTCTTTAATAAATGATAAACGGGTTGACAGTTAGTGAAAGGTCAGAGGAAGGTTAGAGGAAGGTTAGATGATTGAAATATAAATGGCCTGCCGGATCATTGTTTCTTAGGAAATGTAAATACTCAAGTTTCGGGGTTGAATAATCATTCTACAAGCTCTGAAAGAGCTTAATCTGAATAACCGTGGGTGAAAGCCCACGGCTGTGACAAC
>CAILJH010000094.1 GCA_903834475.1 uncultured Prolixibacteraceae bacterium
ATTTTTGCACCATAGATTCCATTTTTAACTCCTTCATTCCGGAATAAATCAACAATGAAATCGGTAGCTTTTGCGCCCAGCCCGCATTCGGTATAGGCATAATGCGACTGATACATCAATTCACCCATTAACTGAAATGATCTTTTTGAGGGTGACAGTGAAGCACCGCGCGACAACTCTGAAAAAAGCTGAACACGGTAATTCTCTTCTACCGCATATCGGGTATTGGCGCGAATGTGGTAAGTAACCCCTTCTTTCAAAGGTGTATATGGATCAACATGAAAACCGCAGTTGGCGAGGTATTCAGCGCTGTTCATGCTAATTGGCAAATTGTTTTCATATTTTTCGTGGAAAAGTGCCGGAGACAAATTGGCCAGATAACCATCCCAGCGGGGATCTGTGAAACGTTCAATTTCGCTTCGGTTGTCAACTGTAACAGGTATTTGCTCCTGATCGCAAATGATTTTATAGCCCATAAAAGCTGCAGCCCGGGCAGCTTCGTATTCGATTCCCGAAACCTGATGACTCACTCCGGAATCAATTCCCCAAACCTGCAATTCCTTCGGAAGTTGAATCAGAGATTCGGGTAGGCATGGCTGACAAACAAGGGGCAAAACAAATCCTTCCTTTCCGGCTACAACCGCAATCTGGTCCATGATTCCACAAGCTGATTCAGCAATAACATTCTCAACCCATTGACAAGCCAGCGCCAGTTGAATTCCTGAAAGATCAATCCCATAAGCCGCTGCAGCTGATTTCATTACTGAAACTTCAATCGCAGCAGATGAACTGACTCCCCGGTTTAAGGGAACTGTCGATTCCATATAAATCTGAATTCCCGAATTGATTTGCTCCGGAAATTTCTTTTTCAGATAATATAGTGTCCCAAGCACATAGGCAGTCCAGCGAATGGCAGGAGAACTGTTGGCATAATTTCGGACGGTAACTTCATCGCTCAATTCTGCATACGAAGTAGTCACATCTCCCTGCCATCCGGCTTCGGTTGCCGTTTGATTTTTCAGAACAATCCAATGATCTGTAAGTCGCTGTGCCGCAGCAAAAGTTGCTTCCCGGATGGTGGACTCAAAGACCAGGCCACCGGTATAGTCATCGTTTCCGCCCATCAGATCAAGCCTTCCGGGCGAACGCGCGATTAATACCGGCTGGGACGGCACGAAAAAACCATCTTCTTTGATTAATGACCGGACATGATCTGTAAATTCCATTTGATTAATCGTTGTTTATTTCCTTACCAATTTAATACTGCTGACCAGGTATTCCAATGCTTCCTCCGTCTGGCGGGGATTAATGGGCAAAGTGACCAACTGATCGCCTAATTTTTCAGCATTCGGAAACTGTCCTTTTTTGAATCCGCGATTCTTGAATGCGGTCGAATAATGAAGCGGAATATAATGAAATCCGATTTTGATGCCGAACTTATTCAGCATATCGTATATGAAATCTTCCTTGTTCATCCCAAAATCCGCAGCATCAATCATCACGGGATAGAGGTGGAAAACATGCTTGTTATAGGATTTCACGGTTGGCAAAGTCAGGCCGGGAACATCGGCTAATCCTTGGGTAATGAAGGCTGCATTGTCAATCCGGTTTTGGTTCAGGTGATCCAACTTCTTTAATTGCTCAATTCCTACGGCCGCCTGAATGTCTGTCATCCGGAAGTTGTAGCCGCAATCATCAAAATCCTGCCACCAGAATTTCTTACCAATCGGGAATTTTTCGGTATCGAGTGTGCAATATTTTGTGCTGACTCCATGCACCCGGGTGCAATGTGAGCGATAAAGTGAAATGCGTTCGAAAATTGCATCATCATTGGTCAAAACCATTCCTCCTTCACCCAAAGTGGAGATGTTCTTCTGTTCGTGAAAACTGAAGCAGCCGGTTGCGCCAATAGTACCCGCTTTCTTGCCTTTGTATTCGGCACCGATAGCATGCGCCGCATCTTCGACCACCGAAAAATTGTGCTTTTCGGAAAGTGCCATGATCTCATCCATCTCGCAGGCTTGTCCGTAAAGGTGAACCGGGATAACCGCTTTGGTATTGGGCGTCAGTTTATCTTCCAGTTGATTCGGATCAAGGTTGTAAGTCACCGGATCAATGTCAACAAAATCAACTTCAGCTCCCAAGGTGACTGGTGCGGCAGCTGTGGCAATCCAGGTAACCGGAGTGGTTAAAACCCGATCGCCCGGTTTCAGGCCAATCCCAATCATTGATAAAAACAGTGCCGAAGTGCCGTTGTTGACTACACGTGCGTACTTTGCTCCCGTATATTCGGCGTACATTTTTTCAAAGGCAATGCATTCGTCTCCGCTGGTTGGAGCGTTGTTACGCAACACTTTCAGTACAGCTTCTTCTTCCTCTTTTCCATATTGTGACCCGAATTTGATTTCCAGGTCGAATTTGATTTTACTCATGGTATGTAGTTTTTAAATTTTAAAATGAAGTGTAAGTTTTAAGCCCTCAGACAAAGTCAGCATGGGTGTTTTCAGCACTTTCCGGGCCAGTGAATTGTCCATGGAGACGTCATTCGAGCGTGGTGCGCGCCCTTCCATCGCGTTGGAATCGACACTCTGAATCAGCTCAGTTGAATATCCCAGGGTTTTGGCAATCTCCAAAGCCATTTGATACCGGTTGATTTTTGTACATCCGGAAAGATGAATAATCCCGCCGAATTGATTCCCGGCCATTTCAACCAAAGCGCTTCCGAGAGTGACCACATCAATTGGAGTGCGGGTTTCGTTTACCGGGAAAGGAACCGAAATCCCTTTCTCAAGTTTACCAATAGTATCGGCCAGAAAGGAATTGCCTTTTCCAATTACCGGAAGTCCCATCACCAAAGCCAATCGTGCAACCACATTCTGATCCGAGGCTACTAAAACTATCTTTTCAGCTTTAATCTTCGTTTCGGCATAGAAATTAACGGCACGAGGAACATCCGATTCCGTATAATCACCTTTTGTTCCATCGAAAACAGCATCGGTGGAACAAAAAATTAGTTTGGATCCAAGCTGTCGACAAAGGTTTGCAATCGAAAGGGTAATTTCTACATTTGCCTGCTCTGCCATTTCCTGATTCTTCTGGCAGGTGTCAATATTGGCCATCGCTGCCGTGTGAATGACAGCATCAGGTCGGATTTCATTAAAAAGATCGGCAAGCTTTTCGCCATCCAGCAAATCCAACTTGTGGTATATTAATCCGGTTTCATTGGCCAGATTTTCTGAGCGGCCAATACCATGAATTTCCCATTTTCCTTTGGCATGAGCCATCACACTGCCTGCAACAAATCCGTTAACTCCGGTTATAAGTAGTTTCATTTTCAATCTTTATGAATATCTGTTAGCTTTCACGTCATTAGTTGTCATTCATTGTCATTCATTGTGTTATTACTATTTAATGACCATTAAATGACCACTTAATGACAAATTCTATTTGGTTAGGCAACTTAACAGCCACTTGTATAATACATTTATTCAATTTCCTTTCCTTGAAATTCATCTCTCAATATCTGTTCAATTTTTCCACGCAGTCTTTCTCCGGCTTCAGCTGTACAGCTTGAAATATAACTTCGGACCACGCCTTTTTCATTGGTAGCAGTCCGTACATATGCCGCATACCAATCCTCTGCCAGGCTTATTTTCCCATTCCCGTGATCAACTCCTTTATAAACTACGGTTCCTTCAAGGTCTTCACCGTTTTCAGAATGGGTCGTCAATTTGGCCTGATCACTCTCAAATAACGAAATCACTGCCTTCATCGCCTGATCCCGAAGGATGTCATCCGGAAACTCAAAATTAAATTCGCCGCTGGTGTAAATCTCATCCTGCATCGTCCTGACTTCAGCAATTATTGATTTATTCTGATGAACTGATTTCAGGAATAGAAGAATCGTGTACAAGGAATTTTCGCCCGACACATCCATATCTCCCAAAGGTAACCTGTGATAAAAATGACCCGACTCTTCGGCTCCGGCAATTGCTCCGGTCTGTTTCATGAATGCTTTGATCTGCGAATGTCCATTCCGGAACAAAACCGGTTCGGCATTCAGTTCGGCCCATTTGAGCAAAGCCATCGGATTCACTTTGGGATCATAAAGTACCCGTTGCGGGCTGGTATCTTTCGCTTCTGAAAGTACTGATTTTAAAATAGGAATCGTGACAAAACCGGCACTGAAAACGCCTTGCTGATCACCAAAAACGATCCGGTCACCATCGCCGTCAATACCGATAATCAGGTCAGAATTTTGCTGCCGGGCCAAATCAATAGCAGCATTCATCTTTCCCTGACTGGTTGGATTTGGCGAACCAGTTGGGAATTCTCCGTTTGGTGTCAATTGTAAAGGAGTAACTTTTACCCCAGCTATCGTCAAAGCCCGGTACAATTCAGGACCTGCCGAACCGTTGAAGGTATCCAGTATAACTGAAAGCCCCTGAAGTTCACCTGATTTTACTCCGGCCAGTTGAAACGTATAATCGATGTAGTCATCAACAGGGTTTTTCAAGATAGCCAAAGAACCACCCTCTGATTTCTCCAACACAAAATCGTTTTGGTGGTATAGCTCTTTGACTTTTTTCAAGCCACCTAACGGACCACAATCATAGCCAATGGCTTCAACAGTAGGCACCGTATATTTAATTCCTACATATTGTCTGGGATTGTGCGACGCAGTGATGGTAAGCCCCATGGTTTGGGGAAAATTGACGCTGGTTTGCATTGCGACAAAGTAACTAAGCGGCGTGCTGATCGGATCAAAACAGGCGAAAACCTGGAATCCGGCATCTACCGCCACTTTTATGCCAATTTCCATAATCCGGGCACAACCCAAACGGGCATCACGGGCAAAAACCAATGTATCAACACCAATGATTTGGGCATATCCCAATGTCGCTTCGATTAGACGTTGAACCTCCTGATCGTCAAATTCACTGACTTCCCAGCGGGCGTCGTATGTTTTTATCGGATCTTTTTTTTGTGCCATTTTTCTTTAAATATTTCAATAAAAATCATTCTATCTTTTGCGCCGAAAGGACAAATTGCTCCGATATGAATTTTCCGTCGGCGCTAATTTCTTTCTTTTATCATACCCCGGCTTGAAAGCGTTCGACTGAGCTCACGCCGAAGTCCGTGGCTAAAAATATGTTGTCCCGATGGGACTTTTAAAATTCATTTCGTATTCCCAACTTGCTGCCGGGCTATTTATATCCAGTCCTTTTAGAACTTCTTAATCAGTTTGTCCCGACGCGTTGTGCCTTTCTTTTTAACAGCGGAATCCGGGTAAAAAAGAAAGCGTAAATCGTTACCATTGCGATACAGACCATTGGAATTACGTACGAAATCTGAACGCCATGCTGATCGGCAATCATTCCTTGAATGGGTGGAAATATTGAACCACCGATGAGCGCGAAATTCAGCAATGCTGAACCTTTTCCGGTAAATGCTCCGATATCCTCTATGGCCAGGCTGAAGATAGTTGGGAACATGATGGATAGGAAAAGTCCCAATCCGGCCAGAATATATTCGTTAAAGCCACTGTTCATGGTAATAATCAGGGCGAAAAATACCAGCATCCCAATTCCGAAAAATCCCAATAGCTTGTGTGCTTTGACATACTTCAGCATGATTACACCAAAAATACCCATGACTGCAGTCAAAATATAATAAAGGGTAAGGTATTGAGCAGCATGTTGATCGGTATATCCAAGCACTGATTTCAGATAGGGAATAAAGAATCCGCAGGTTGACGCTTCGGCGCCCATGTAGAAAAACATGGCGAAGAGACCGAAAAAGAGATGTTTGTATGAATATCCTTCGCTAATGATTCCTTTCAGTTTAAAGCTTTCCTCATTTTCAGGTTTCATCGCTGGCAAATGGGAAACACCAAACAACAAGGCAATCATCAAAAGAATTCCGGCAAGCAAAAGGTATGGAAAATGAAACCGTATGTCTCCTGACTGATTATAGATCAGAGTTGTTGCAACTGCAGGAGTAACGGCATATCCCACTCTTGAAAAAACCTGCACAAAATTGATCCGCTGATGTGCTCCTTCCGGATCGCCTAACATGGAGGCGAAAGGATTTGCAGCTACATTGATGATTGTTAATCCGGTGGAAATAATAAAAATCGCTGTCAGAACGATTGCATACGAATCGAATATTTTAGCCGGCCAAAATAGCGCTGAACCCAATGCACAGGTGACCACTGCCACCAAAAGACTGACCTTGTAGCCAAAACGGTGTATCATCCAGGCAATTGGGATGGGAAAAACGATGTAGGTAAGGTAAAAGGTAAACTGAATCATCGTCGCTTGGGTGTAATTCAGTTTGAAATGGGTAATCAGTGACGGAAGTAAAATGTCGTTCATGCAGAAGAGTGCTCCAACCATGAAAAACATCAGCGACAACAGCATCAACGGTTTATATTGGTGTTTCATTTGTATGTATTTAGGTAATTGCTGGAATTTACAATCTATATACAAAAGAAGAAAAACGCTGGTCTGAAAACTTCAGTTATTTTATTCATTTCATGTTCTATTTTAACCTTTTTACATTCATCCTCAGAACTATTTCAGCAAAACAGGTTAAAATTCTTTGGTTGGTTCATTTTTCCCGACACATTTTCAAAAAGAGGAATACTGGTTTCAGGAAATAACGTTTGATTTCGTTAGATATGACACAAAAAGAGCCATTTTTGCATTTCAATTAATCAATCGAACAATGGCCTGGATCTATTTACTTATTGCCGGTATTCTGGAAGTCGTTTGGGCGGTCGGAATGAAATATTCTGAAGGCTGGACCCGGCTCTTTCCAAGTATATTCACCATTGTTTCCATGGTCATTGGCTTTTATTTTCTTTCTCTGGCAGTAAAGACTTTGCCATTGGGCACAGCCTATGCGGTTTGGACAGGAATCGGGACTATCGGAACGGTCATTTTTAGCCTTATATTTTTCAAGGAACCAATGGATGTTA
>CAILJH010000095.1 GCA_903834475.1 uncultured Prolixibacteraceae bacterium
GAAGAAATGATTCAGTTCTACAACAATAAACCGGTTTTGCTCATCTGGAAATCGACCATCTGAACTGTCCTTACTACTCAGAATCGGTTTCAATCGGAACTGCAAAATGAACAAAAATGGGTTCAAAGCTCTTGCTTTGGAACCATTTTTTTTGAAATCAACTATTTTCACTGACTTTCAAGGTAAGATTAATCCAGTTTTCTGCTCAAAAACGCCCAATCTGAAATTCAAAACTGGTCATTTCATTAGATAAATCATACCATTCATAGAATAAACCGGCATTTTCATGTATTTAATAAACAATAGACCATACCCTATTTGGTATATTAACATTTTGAGCTACTTTAGTGCTCAATTCTATTCAGCCTTTAATCCCCAAAGATTGAAGGACTCTGTTTTCGAATTTGAATGTGCTTAAATATTCCGGTTTCAGTCTTCATTGTGACTGAAGAAGCGAAGCTGTGTTGCCATACAACCAAAAGTCTTTTCAACCATTAAATTGCTTTTTCTGATTGATTTTATAAACCCAGTCAGGCAGAATAAGATTTACTAAGGTATGATCCAAAATATAATTACATCGAAAACCCGCGTTAAGCTGCTGCTCAAATTCTTTTTGAATTATCAGACCATTAGCCATCTGAGAGGTTTGGAGGCCGAATTCGGTGAATCGTCCAATTCTATCCGGCTGGAACTTCTTAACCTCGAAAATGCCGGATTATTGAAATCGTTTCCAAAAGGAAATAAGAAATTGTATTACGCCAACACCAGTCATCCCATATTTTCTGAAATCAACAGCATTCTAAAGAAATTTGTGGGTATCGACCAGATTATCGACCAGATTACTTCCAAAATTGGTTCTCTGCAAGCGGCTTACCTGACCGGCGATTTTGCCATCGGAAAAGATTCGCACACCATTGAAATGTCTTTGGTTGGTGATCAGCTCGACCATCCTTTGATTGATACACTGGTTGAAAAAGCTGAAAATCTGATTCACAGAAGAATAAAATGCATCGTTCTTACAAACGATGAGATGATTCAACAAAATATTGATCAACCAACACTATTGATCTGGAAAGCCGATCAATCAATTAACTGAAAATAATAATAAATCAGCAAATCATGAAATCACCTATTCTCCGGTTCAGACTCTGCTATTTTCTGATAGCCACCGTTTGTTTTCTGATGTTAGCAACACAAATGGCATCTGCGCAAACTGTTCCGCCAGTTATTCAGAACCAGATTACTGCCGAATTACAAAAACGTGGACTCACCGAAAGTGAGGTTCGGGTTCGACTTCTTCAGAAAGGTATCGATCTGGACAATGTTCCTCCGGCAGAACTTCCCAAATATCAGGCAAAGGTAACTGCAGTTTTAGATGAACTTCAGGCAGAAAAAAAGTCCAGGGAAAGTACAGCCCCACAAATTACTATAAACACAGCGCAACCCCTGCAACTTGCAGATACTCTCACCGGTATGCCTACACTGAAGCCAACCGGTGCTCTAATTAGCAAAAACGCACTTTTACCAATAACAACACCGAAAGAAGCTGCAGCAGAAGCATCTCAGCGCGTCATTCAGACTGCAGCAAAAAGCGATGGCATAGCGAATATCTACGGACATTCACTTTTTACCGACAAGTCGCTCGA
>CAILJH010000096.1 GCA_903834475.1 uncultured Prolixibacteraceae bacterium
ACAGACCGCCCATTTATAGCGGAACGGGATTCTTATAATTCACAAACGATCCTTTGAGACATTTTAATTTGGCACTTCACCCAAAGCTTATAACTTTACATTCTGAATTTTACAACCTAAACCAAACCTGAATGATCCGCAAATTGCAATTCTTTTTTCTTGCATTTTTCTGTGTGTTTTTATTGAAGGCACAACCGCAAAAACAATTTACTCCTGGCGAAATCTGGAAAGACAACAATGGAAAGCATCTCAATGTACACGGTGGAGGAATTCTTTTTCATGATGGGATTTACTACTGGTATGGAGAACACAAATTGGCCGGAAAAATAGGAAACACGGCACAGGTTGGGGTAAGTTGCTATACTTCGCCCGACTTATATAATTGGAAAGACGAAGGTATTGCGCTCAAGGTCAACGAAACTGATCCGGCCAGCGAAATTGCCAAAGGTTGCATTCTCGAACGTCCCAAGGTAATTTACAATGCCAAAACCCGGAAGTTCGTCATGTGGTTTCACCTTGAACTGAAAGACAAAGGTTATTATGCCTCCCGAAGCGGGGTAGCTGTCAGCGACAGTCCAACCGGACCTTTTACCTATTTGAATAGCTTTCGTCCAAACGCTGGTTTCTGGCCGGTTAATGTTCTGCCTTGTCACCTGAAACCAGTTGCCCCAACAGTCAAAGATTCATATTGTGGTGGAAAAGGCTGCCTGGCAGCTCCTCCCGATTCCTTAAATCTCCTTGGCCGCGATTTCAAAGGCGGACAAATGGCCCGCGACATGAACCTTTTTGTAGATGACGACGGTTCTGCCTATCAGATTTATTCTTCGGAAGAAAACAGCACCATCCATATTTCAAAACTCAGTGATGATTACCTTTCGTGCTCCGGAAATTATTTTCGGGTATTTTCAGGCCGGTACATGGAAGGTGCGACCCTGTTTAAACGCAATGGGAAATATTACATGATCGCTTCCGACTGCACGGGCTGGGCTCCAAATACGGCACGATCAGCGGTTGCCGATCAGATTTTCGGGAACTGGACAGAACTTGGAAATCCTTGTGTTGGCAAGGATTCGGAACTGACTTTTCACTCACAAAGTACTTTTGTGCTTCAGGTTCAGGGTAAAAAAGATTGCTACATTTACACAGGCGACCGCTGGACTCCGGAAAATCCTATTGACGGACGTTACATTTGGCTGCCAATCACTTTCGAAAACGATGCACCAAAAATCTATTGGAAAGATAAATGGAGTCTGTAAAAACAGTCATTAGTCAGTAGTAAACAGGAAACTGGGAGAATGCGAGAATGGAAGTCCTGAAAGGGCGTCATATATCAGCACAGGGAATCGCCCTGTGTATATTAGGAACAACGATTTTCCGTCCGCGAAGGCATGATAAACAAAGATCAAATTCTGACTCCGACGGAAGGACGAAAACCAAAATATTGCAATATCCTTTGCCGTTTCGCTTCAGAGAACGGACATGATTGACAATTAAAACAAAAACTAAAATAACCAAACATGAAACACATTCTTTTGATCTTCATTATTCTATTTGCTTTTTCCAACACCATGTTCGGAAAGATCATGCTTCCATCGGTTTTCTCCGACAACATGGTACTTCAGCAAAACTCCAAAGTTGCCATCTGGGGCTGGTCAGAACCAGGGGAAACGGTCAGAATCATTACAAGTTGGAACAAAGACACCGTCAAAGTAAAGGCTGATAATACTTCTGCCTGGAAAACCAATATCCAAACCAACGGTGCCGGTGGCCCCTACTCCATTCAGATTTTAGGAAATGGCAAGCTTGAACTGAAAAATGTAATGCTGGGCGAAGTCTGGATTTGCAGTGGCCAGTCAAATATGGAAATGTCGGTAACCTGGAAACTTATCCATGGCGAAGAAGAAGCCGCGAAAGCAAACAATCCGAACATCCGGATTTATCATGTTGCACGAATTGGCGCCGATTATCCCCAGCAAACCTGCAACGCTACCTGGACACTTTGTACTCCCGAAACCATGCGCACAACCAGTGCAACCGGATATTTCTTCGCCCGGGAACTGCAGCAAAAACTGAATGTTCCGGTTGGGATCATCGTTTCAGCCTGGGGCGGAACTCCGGCTGAAGTCTGGATCGAAAAAAGCCGTATCGAAAACAATCCGGAGCTGAACAAATCAAAAGCTACCGGTAATTCTACCAGCTGGCCTTCGACTGCCGGTGTTTTATACAATTCGATGATTGCCCCGGTTGTTCCTTACGGAATTGCAGGCGCAATCTGGTATCAGGGTGAATCGAACTGCGGAAACTATCCGATTTACTCGCAGCTAATGAAAACCCTGGTTGAAAACTGGCGCAGCGATTTCAAGAAGGATTTTCCTTTTTACTTTGTACAAATTGCGCCTTTCAACTATGGAGATAAAGGAACATCACAATACCTGAGAGAGCAACAGGAACTTGCCGCAAAAACAATTCCGAACACCGGAATGGTGGTTATTTCTGATTTGGTTGATAACATCAAAGACATTCATCCGAAAAACAAACTGGACGTGGGTAAAAGACTGGCCAATTATGCTTTGGCTGAAACCTACAAACAAGCAATTGGCGCGTACAAAAGCCCGGCGTTTCAATCCATGCAGGTTACCAAGGACAAAGTCAGATTGACATTCAGTAATATCATAACCGGGTTAAAATCCATAGGCAAAACGCCAGCACAATTCCTGATTGCAGGCGAGGACAAAAATTTTGTTCCGGCTACTGCCAAAATGGATGGAAACTCCATCGTTCTTTCTTCAAAACTGGTAAAAACTCCAGTGGCAGTTCGTTTTTGTTTCGACAACACTTCCATGCCCGATGTGTTTAGCACCGAAGGATTACCATTGGCTCCTTTCCGGACAGATAATTGGTAATTTTCCTTTAAAATGAAAACCACATAGTCTCATAGATCACATAGAAAAACACAAAAAACTATGTGTTCTAAATGCCTCTGTGTTTCAATACACAAATTTTTACCTGGAAATATATGAGACACCTATTTTTCATTTTCCTGATCGTCATTTCCGGAAATCTATCAGCTGGTAATCCTTTTTCTAATGAAAAACCTGATTCGGCAATTTCGCTTTTAAATGTAAGTGAAAGCTACAAGCTCTCCGGAAGAAATCTGGCAGCACTGGCTGAAAAAATCCGATATAAAAAGACGCGACAGGAAGACATGTATCTCTATCTTTTGCGCCCACTGGCTCAATCATCGAAAGCGCTGCCTGCCATCGTATATTTTACCGGTGGTGGCTGGGTTAACGGAGATGTTTACGGTCAGATTCCCAATGCTGCATGGTTTCGCGATCACGGGATTATCGGTATTGAAGCCGATTACCGCGTTAAATCGCGCCATGGAACAAGTCCGGTCGAATGCATTCAGGATGCCAAATCTGCCATTCGTTATGTGCGTGAACATGCCAAAGAACTGGGCATCGATCCCAACATGATTATTGCCGCCGGCGGCTCGGCGGGTGGGCATCTGGCAGCCTGTACCTATCTGGACGGTGGTGATACTCCGGGTGAAAATCTGAAAATCAGTTCGAAACCAAATGCTTTGGTGTTGCACAATCCGGTGTTGGGCGAAGGATACGGAAAAGAATTCTTCGATGTCCATCCTGAATTTTCGCCCATTCTTCATATCAAAAAAGGCTGGCCTCCGACCATCTTGTCGAATGGCACCAAAGACCACACTACGCCGATAGAATTCGCTGAAAAATTTGCACGCCTGATGAAGGAAGCCGGAAACGTGTGCGAACTGATTCCGGTGAAAGATGCCGATCATTCGTGTGACTGGCCGGTAAGCAATCCTAATTTTTTACCTACCTTGCAACGAATGACTGATTTTCTAAAAGAACAAAAATTCATCAAATAACCTGACTTTCAATTATGAATTGGTCTAAATCAATTGGTCATATCCTGTGCTGGTTGCATCTCCTGATGCTTGGCTGCACCCCGATTCAATCACATTTCTATGTTGACGCACAATTGGGAAATGATGACAATCCAGGCACTCTGAAAAAACCTTTTAAAACCATCGAAAAGATCAATTCGCTTCAGCTTCAGGCAGGAAATTCAGTACTTTTCTCCGGAGGACAAACCTATTCGGGAACGCTCAAACTTCACCATATTTCAGGAACGAAGGAAAACCCGATTGATGTCAGTTCGTATGGAAATGGGCGTGCAACAATAAACGGAACAAATTCCAATTCCATTTTAGCCGATAGCTGCACATGGCTTCTGGTAAAAAATTTAATTCTCTCCGGGAATGGCCGTATGAAGGGCAATACAGGAAGCGGAATTAAATTTCGGAGTGTTCAGAATTGCACAATTGATAGTGTCGAAGCTTCCGGATTTCTATGGTCGGGCGTGAAAGTTGTGGGAGGCAAAAATCTTCGGATCACCAACGTATTTGCGCACGACAATGGGTTTTCGGGCATCAATGTCGAATCCGACGGCCAGGATGCCGGTGGTCTGGAAGGCTCCGGAGGAAAGACTTTCCACAATTTATACATTGCCTATTGTGTGGCCGAAAATAATCCCGGTTGTCCGGAGGTAAAAGAAAATCACTCCGGAAATGGCATCCTGATTGGTGGTGTAACCAACGGAACCATCGAATACTGCGAAGCCATGAACAACGGCTGGGACATGCCGCGCGAAGGAAACGGACCGGTCGGAATCTGGGCTTACCAAAGTGACAGCATCACCATTCAATATTGCTACTCGCACGATAACAAAACTTCTGCAAAAGGTAAAGATGGAGGCGGATTTGACTTCGATGGCGGCATTACTAATTCAGTCATGCAGTTTAACTTCTCGGCCAATAACGAAGGAGCCGGTTATGGATTGTTCCAGTATTACGGTGCTTCCATCTGGAAGAACAATTCCGTTCATAACAACATCAGTTACAACGATGGCCGCAAAAACGGTCAGGCCGGTTTCCTGATGTGGATTTCAGAAGGATCTCCGGAATCTATTTCAGATTGCATGATCGAAAATAATCTGGTTGTGAATAAATATGGTCATGCAGTAAGCTTCTTACCAGGCAATTATCCGGGCTTCAAGTTCCGGAACAACATTTTTCTGATCACCTCTCACTCTGTTTCATTTGTAAATGGAATATATTCCGGAGCAACATTTGAAAATAACCGGGCCTGGTCAACCGACCGAAAGATCCCATTTGCTTTTCCTGAAGATCCAAAAGCAATTTTAACCGATCCAAAAATTAGTCTTCCGGCCAACGATGACAAATTGCCAAAGAACTGGAAAGAATTGAAGGAAATGTCGTTGTTTAAAATTAATGAATAATGAAAAATCTATCTTTTAAAACCTTGTTTTTCAGCTTTTGCATGGTTCTCAGTGCGCAGACTTTTGCTTTAGAACCTGCAAATCCCAATGCCAACAGCAATGTCAGATTAATCCTGAATTACTTTGCATCGCTCAAAAGCCGAACTGATCACCGACTTCTCTCCGGTCAATTCATCGGATACAGTGGTGGGGGAAGTAACGCGGTGATGCTTTCCACAATTTATAATAAAACCGGTAAGTGGGTGGGTATTGCAGGCTCTGATTACGTGGATTGGACGAGCGGCCAACAGATTAAATACAACTTAACCAATCCCGAACTGATCAAGGCATGGAAAGCCGGTTCCCTGGTCGCTCTTCAGGTTCACATGACGAATCCTGCCAACGCGAATGGTGCGGGGCTCAATGATACCGGAGTTGATCTCAATCAATTACTGGTTCCGGGAACAGCAACCTATTCCCGCTGGATTGCCGAAATGGATATCATTGCTGCCGGACTGAGTCAACTTCAGGACAGTGGTGTAGTTGTGCTGTTCCGTCCTTTTCACGAAATGAACGGGGCATGGTTCTGGTGGGGCGGCAAAACCACAACATTGTTCATAAAAGTATGGAAACAAATGTTCGATTACTTCACAACTACAAAAAAGCTAAATAACCTCATTTGGGTGTTTGGCCCAAATATGGGCACCACTGCTGCAAATTATTATCCGGGTGACGCGTATGCAGATATCACAGGTCTTGATGCGTACACAAGTAATATCACAACTGCAGGAATCAGCGGATATTCCGCTATGGTCAAATTAGGTAAGCCGTTTGGATTTACCGAATTCGGTCCGGAAAATGCCGCAACTCCTTCAGGAAATTTTGACTACAGGCTATTTGTTAATGGCCTGAAAACCAATTTCCCTGATGCCTGCTTTTTTTTATGTTGGGATGCAAATTGGGGAATGACCTCAAACAAATATGTAAAGGAAGCACTAACCGACCTCTACGTGGCCAATCGTGAAGACATGAATTGGGCTCAGCCAACTGGTATTATTAAAATCGGAAATAATTCAACTTTCAAGGATGTAAAAGTGTTTCCAAACCCATTAAAGAAGGGGAACAGTCTAAACATCAGACTAAGTGATTTTACTATTGGAGAAAAAATTAAATTTGAAATATTTGATATTGCCGGAAAAATAATCAACCAGCAAGAGTTTTCAGGCATCTACGATGGAACGTATCAGATAAATAATGCCAGAATCCTTCACCAGGGGATTTACTTTTTAAACGTTGAATCGAAGAATAAATCAGCTAAAATACGGTTCGATGTACTATAAAAATGACCATTTTAAAACTAAGCCCATTGAACAAATATTACCGATTTGGATTATTGAACTTGAAAATAATAGTTTGTATTTTTTGTACAGCCTTCAGTTCAGAGGCTTTTGCTATTGAACCTGCAAATCCCAATGCCAACAGCAATGTCAGGTTAATCCTGAATTACTTTTCCTCACTCAAAACCAAAACCGACCACCGTCTTGTTTCCGGACAATTCATTGGCTATAGCGATGGTGTGAATAATTACGGAGTGGTTACCAGTATTTTTAATAACACCGGGAAATTCGTGGGGATTGTGGGCTCCGATTACGCTCATTGGTCACCAAGTCATCATATCAGGTATGACTATACCAATCCGGAACTTATAAAAGCATGGAAGGCTGGTTCGTTGGTTACACTACAGGTTATGATGACGAATCCGGCAAACCCGGATGGTGGGGGACTCTGGGATACAGGAGTTGACCTTAATCAGTTGCTGGTTCCGGGGACAGCGACCTATTCCCGCTGGATCTCCGAAATGGATATCATTGCTGCCGGACTGAGTCAGTTACAGGACAGCGGTGTAGTTGTGCTGTTCCGCCCATTCCATGAAATGAACGGGGCATGGTTCTGGTGGGGTGGCAAGACGACTACCCTGTTCGTAAAAGTCTGGAAACAGATGTTTGATTACTTCACAACTACAAAAAAGCTAAATAATCTGTTATGGGTCTATGGTCCAATGTCGGGCTCTTCTGCAACCAGTTATTATCCGGGTGATACCTATGTCGATATCACCGGATTTGACGCTTATACCAGTACTGTTTCGAATTCGGGTATAGGCGGATATTCCGAAATGGTCCAGCTGGGCAAACCGTTCGGATTTACTGAATTCGGTCCTGAGAATGCTTCCAATCCATCCGGGAATTTTGATTACAGGCTTTTTATAAACGGACTGAAAACCAACTTTCCGGCTGCATGTTTCTTTTTGTGCTGGAACGACAAATGGGGCATGGCATCCAATCAGTATGTAAAAGAGGCCTTATCCGATGTCTATGTTGCCAACCGCGACAACCTAAATTGGGCTTCGCCGGCCGGATTAATTCCGATTGAAAAAAGTTTCTCCGGAGAAGACCTCAAAGTTTATCCAAACCCATTGCCTGTGGGCAGTAGACTTCAGCTAAAATTAAAAGGATTTGCAAAAGGCGACGAACTGAAGTTAAGCGTGTTTGATCTGGCTGGAAAAACAATTATGCAGAAAAAACTATCCGGCACATCCGGTGGAATTCAGGAATTAAAAGATACCCGATCACTTCAAAGTGGTTCTTATATTTTAAACCTTGAGTCGAAGAGCAAATCAGTAAATATTCGTTTTGAAGTACAATAAATTAGCGAGTGTGGTGTTAACTTAATTCTGACAAGTACCAGTCACCCCGAATTCATTTCGGGGTCTCATTCTATTAGGGGATGCTGAAACAAGCCTTCGACGTGAGCTCAGTCATACGTTCGGCATGATAAAGCGTCAATTCTTCATTAACACAACACTGGTCTGATCCAATTCCAAAATATAAACTTAAACCAAGAATACCGTTATGAAAAACCCCTCTGTTTCAATTCAATTTCAAAAGATGCCCTATAAGTTAAATAGATCTCTTTTGATTACATTTCTTTCAATTTTCCTGTTTTCGTGCACGCAATCCACAACAGATTTTTCAAATCGGGAACTGAATTTCGATAGTGGCTGGAAGTTTTACCGTGGCACGGTTTCCGGTGCTGAAATTGCTGCGTTCAACGATTCTCAATGGCGAAATCTCGATCTGCCACATGACTGGAGCATCGAAGATTTGCCGGCAGCAGCCGGTAAAAAGCAAATCGGCCCGTTTACGGAAGACAGCGAAGGCAAAGGTTCGACTGGTCATACCGTTGGAGGTATTGGTTGGTATCGTAAAACATTCAATACTGAAAGCTCATTCAAAAATAAGATTGTTCAAGTCAGTTTCGATGGCGTTTACATGGAATCGAACGTGTGGATCAACGGTCAGCATCTTGGTTTTCATGGCTATGGTTACACCCCATTCACTTACGACCTGACTCCCTATTTAAAACCCACCGGTGAAAAAAACACACTTGCAGTTTGGGTAAACAATCCCGGGAAAAATAGTCGCTGGTACAGCGGATCGGGAATTTATCGCCATGTGAAATTGCAAGTTACCGGTCTGGTCAACATTCCGGTTTACGGTACTTTCATTTCTACGCCTGAAGTTTCGGCCGAAAAAGCTACGGTCAAAGTAGTGACAAAGGTGGACAACTCAACTTCCGAAGCCATTGATGTGACCATTTCTACAAGCATTTTATCTCCGGAAGGCATTCAGGTCGCTCAGATTGAATCATCCCTGAAAACCAATTCAGGAAAAATTGCTGAAGCAGAACAAGAACTGGAAGTTAATACACCAATCCGTTGGTCAGTCGATTCTCCAAAACTTTATCAGGCAGTGAGCGAAATCAGGTTTAATGGAAAAACAATCGATCAGAAAAAAACTGCTTTTGGAATTCGTTCCATTGAATTCAGCGCCGAAAAGGGATTTTTACTGAATGGCGAACGCGTTTTTCTGAAAGGCGGCTGCATGCATCACGACAATGGTCCGTTGGGTTCTGCCACCATTGACAGGGCCGAGGACCGCCGCGTGGAACTGATGAAAAAATTCGGGTTCAATGCCATCCGGACCAGCCATAATCCACCATCAGCTCAATTTCTGGAAGCCTGCGACCGGCTGGGTGTTTTGGTAATTGACGAGGCTTTTGACCAGTGGCAGCGCCCTAAAAATCCGGATGATTACAGCAACTATTTTAATAAAGATCACCAGCAAGATTTGAAAGCAATGGTTTTGCGCGACCGAAACCATCCATCCGTTATTCTGTGGAGCATTGGCAACGAAATTCCTGAGCGGGCTGATTCTTCAGGACTGAGAATCACCAAAGAACTATGTTCGATCATCAAAAAATTAGATACCACCCGACCGGTTACTGAAGCGATTTGCAGTTTCTGGGATAGACCCGGAAAAACCTGGGAATATGCCCAACCCGCACTTGAATTGTTTAAGGTGGCCGGATATAATTACATGTGGCGCGAATACGAGAACGATCACCGGAAATATCCGCAGCGAATGATGGTTGGAACAGAATCGTTTCCCAAGGAAGCTTCTGACAACTGGCAAACGATTGAAAAACTTCCGTATGTACTTGGCGATTTTGTATGGACTTCGATGGATTATCTGGGTGAATCCGGAATCGGAAATGCCCTGATCACGAAAGAAAAAAAGTTGAATTTTTCACCGGGATGGCCCTGGTACAATTCATACTGCGGCGACATTGACATTTGCGGGTTCAAAAAACCTCAATCCTATTTCCGTGATGTAATTTGGAAAATCAGTAATCTCGAAATGGCGGTTCATGCTCCGATTCCTGCTGGAATGACTGAAAATGTAAGTTTATGGGGCTGGCCCGACGAGCAGCAAAGCTGGAACTGGACCGGAAACGAAGGAAAAAAATTGGACGTCAATGTGTATTCCAATTATCCTGAAGTCAGGCTTGAGTTGAACGGTAAAGTCATCGGAATCAAACCGGTATCAGCAGAAACTAAACTGACCGCCACTTTTGAGGTTCCTTACGAACCGGGCGAATTGAAAGCATTTGGCCTGAAAGACGGCAAAGAAATGGAATCGAAAAGCCTGAAAACTACCAGAAAGCCTGCCAAAATCAGACTGACAGCTGACCGTTCGGAAATTAAGGCAAGCAGAAATGATCTTTCATATCTGACCGTTGAAGTGACCGATGAAGCGGGCAATCTTGTTCCTGATGCTGAATTGCCGGTTCATTTCACCATTTCAGGAGCAGGCGAACTGGCCGCTGTCGAAAACGGCAATCCGAAGGAGATGAAGAGTTTCCGTCAACCACAAGTCAATAGTTTTAAAGGAAAATGTCTGGTAATTTTAAGACCAAGCGGAGTTTCCGGAGAGATTAAACTGAAGGCTGAATCGGAAGGATTGACCAGTACTGAGCTGATTGTGGTGACCAAATAAAGCTAAAACAAACAGGACGAACCCTTTCAATGAGATCGTCCTGATTGCCAATAGTTTTAAGATTTATGTCGAAGAAAATAGTACCGGAATTCAATTAACTATTCGTCTGCCACTTTTACCTTCCATTCTTCAAACTCAACGGTGTATTGTTTTTGGTCTGGAGCACCTGCTGCCAGACCCAAATCAACTGCTTTTCCGATTCCCGGAATCAGGTTGGTTTGCCGTTTGATGATCCATTTTTTACCATCTAAACTGATGTAACCGGTAAAACGATCGCCGTGACGTTCCAGGCGAATCCAGATTGGCGTCGGCGAGTTCTCCGGAAGGTTTTCGCTGGCAGCCTTGTGCATACAACCGTTTCCGAATTCGTCGTATTCAATTCCGGCCCGTCCAGGTGTGCTGAACATTAAAACAGAACCTTTGCTCCCCCGGTCAACATCGAAACTTTTGCTGATGTCATTCCGGACAAACAATCCCGATCGGTACCATTCGCTGGTGCGGTTTCCGAAAGAGGCAATCTTTACGGTGGCCACGAAATCACCGGTCAGTTGTTTTAAATATACCGTTGCATAAGCATCTTCAGCATGGTAGAAATCCCATCCACTTGCTTTTACAATGTACCGGTTTTCCTTCTGTTTCATTTCCACAATAGCCGGTTTGGCTTTGGGCGAAATATAGGTGTACAATTTTTCTTTCGTTAAGTTTAGCTCTTTGAATTTTAATACTTTGAGCAAGAGTTCATCGCTGTTTTCGATCCGAACCGGGTAATTTCCGATTTCGGGAATCAGTTCAAAAGACATCTCTTTTGACGCTTTTCTTTTTAGTTCTATGGGCTGGCTTTTAATTTCCTTGCCATCCGCGAATAATCTGATATCGGTGTGAATATCTTGAGCAGTTACATTGGTAGCCTTTGCTGTAACACGAACTGTTTCTCCGGAAAAAATGCTCTCTTCTGAAAGGCGAATCTGATCGAAAACAAGAGTTGGTTCTTTACCTGCAACCACAACTGTTTGCGGTCTTGTTTCCCCGATGGAAATTTCCTGAGTGCCCGGATTACTCAAACGCAGATCAAACTCTACCGTTCGGGTATTGTTCCGGATTACCGGGAATGGTTTGCTCTCAATCGGTTTTCGGTCTGCAACTAATGAAACGGCTGCTACGCCTGAGCTTCCCGTGTTTTTAATATCTGCCCAAACTTTAATCAGTGAACCTGCAGGAATAGCACCTTCTACCGGTTTGCCATTCAGTGTAATTTGCAAATTTGTGCACTCAAATTTTGGATCACCTTCAATCAGTTGTTCCGGAGCAGTCTGTGGCGATTCAATTAAAAAGTTGTCGGCATATTTGTTGTCGATCAGGTAAGTACCACAGGTTTTCATTTCGCCCTGTTCCAAATCGTAATAAATATTGTTGGTAACCGACCAGTTGCTCGACATGTTGTCGAACCAAAAAGCCACGTTATCGCTAAAGAAACCACGATGAACGCCATGAATCAGATTATTCCTGACCTTTGAATTGAAGGTCATTCCGGTAACCACAATAACTCCGGCATCGTCGGCATCGTGCTGAACATCGTCGAAATGGTTGTATTCGACTACCACATCTCCGCTGGCAGTACCTTCCAGTCCACCGGCGCCGCAATCAATGGTGTAAGGCCGGCCGGATTTGGTGAAATAATTGTGCGAGATGGTTGTATGGATAGTTCCCCCAACACCAAGCGTGATCCCTCCGCCAAGTCCGCATTCTGAGAAAACATTTTTTGAAATCAAGGTTTCGCGGGTGAGCTGATTTAGTTTGCCGTTTTTCATGTCGCCTGTACTGCTCACACCCAGCGCACCTTGCTCCAGTCCGTCGAACCGATTCCCCAAAATCCGTGTATTGAAGCATCCTCCTCCAAGAGTCATGCCCAAGCCGCCACAGGCCCGCAATTCGGAATCAACCAATTCGCAGTCAGATGCATATTCGAAAGTAATTGCAATGCAGCCGGGAGTCACTTCGTAATAATGTGGGAAATCCCTGAAGTTATCTTTAGCTCCTTCAAAAGCCAATCCATAAAAACGAAGATTTCGAACCGGCTTGTTTTCGTCACCCCTGACCTGAACGAGCTGGTTGATCTGAGGAACAGACAGGTTGGCCTGGTTTGGATCAGAAATTCCATCGGCAGGAATATAGCTGATCTCCTTTTTATTTTGATCGAAAAACCATTCGCCGGGCGCATCCAAAAACTCTTTCACATTTTCAATGTAATACCGGGGCGGAACGACCAGAAGTCCGTTGTTGTTATCCGGACCATTTTCCGGAGTTTTCAAAAGTGCAATCTGTTTCTTTTCGTCTATTCTGTCGATTGAATTATAGGCAGTCCTCCAGCGAAGTAAAATCGCGATCCGATTATCTTTCATATCCTTCCAGTTTTTTATTTCTCCCGCTTTAAAAGGGATTTCTGAGGAAGATGATGGAGTTGTCCGCAGAGTAAAATATCCTGAATTTGGAGTTCTTGCAAGAGTTTGCTTTTTACCATTGGCGATCAGTACGGCAACCTCTCCATGGGTAAATGGTGCAACCCAAACATTGCTTTCCTTTCTCCAGCCGGTTACAGCTGCTGCGCCCGAAATGACAGGCTTTTCTCCCGGATAGGCGGCATAGGTCACATAATTGTCGCGCAGATGATGCCACTCAAAAGCTCCTGAAGGCAGGTTGGTTTCAACACGCTCACCACCATCTTCCGGAGTAAAAAGCAGCGGTTCGGTCAGCGAATAAAAGCCCTGACGAATCAGCACAACGATGTCTTTGCCTTTCCAGAAAGGATAGGCAGTTCCGACGTATCGTGCATCGATTGCCTTTCCCTTAGGCAGATAAACTTTTGTTTTTAAATCGCGAACAGCCAGTTTGGCGCGGCTTATAGATGCAAACGGGCCGTCAGTTTTGTTCGCATTCGGTTCAGCAAGAGTACCCGACCAAGCGTCATTTCCTTTGGGGGAAACGTAGAAATCAGCCGCAGAATTTTGGAGATCATACGGTTGCCACAATTCACTGCGAAGTAACTTTCCATCTCTGAAAGTGCCTGAATCCTGTGCAGAAATAACTATAGGGTTTGAAAGGAAAAGCAGACAAATAATCGGATAAAAAAGGAGATATTTCAAAATTCGAGCTTTCATAAGTAGTTTAATGTTTGTTCGTTAGATGATTAAATCCGATCACTGGCATTTTTATTTAAGCGTTCATTTTCAGAATTCCAAAAGCATCTGCTCCGTCAGAGCTACCTTCAAAAAGATAAGGATCACCCATTCCTGATTGTGCATATTGTTTGAATATCCGGTGAACGACTTCTGCTGCGCTTTTTTCAGCCAGAATAGCCACTGTTCC